>JAITSW010000115.1 GCA_031287505.1 Propionibacteriaceae bacterium | reverse complement strand
CCTAGTCTTTGGGCACCACCATGACGCACAAGGTGCCATTCTCGACGCAGATCTTTGCGGGGGCGTTTGCAAACTCGTTGCTGACCGCGCGGGGATGGTCAAAGGTGAGGGTGAAATCGCTGACTTCATAGCGGACGCCGGTGATCGTTAGGCCTTTGCAGGTGTTAGACATGCTGAAAATCGACAGATAACAGTTCGGCCTCGGTGCCACCTCGATGCAGCCGTTGGTGAGAGCATAGACGTCGGTGAGCCCGTCGGTTAGCTTTGCGCGAATCTGTTTCCGGCTCAGGTAGGCCAAATCCTGCAGGTTCGACATGGTGTGGTCCAACCTCCCGCCCAAAGCTCCGGCAACCAGCAACCGCTGAGCCCCGCGCTCGAGCGCCAGCCCAATCGCGTGCGTCGTGTCCGTGTGGTTTTTGTCTGGGGCCAACCCGATGCGCGGTATGTCTGCCCCGATGGCGCTCAGCTCAACCGAGTCGAAATCCCCAACGATTAAGTCTGGGGTGAGGCCAAGCTTCACCGCATGGCGGTAGCCGCTGTCCGCCGCGATAATGAAACTCCCCGGCGGGATTTCAACGGCGTCGTAGTCGAGAATTTCGCCTCCCGCGAGCACCGCAAACAGCCGTTCTCTCATTGCCCCAGTATTTCAGGTTCGCCGGGTCTTCGTCTTGGTTCAGACCCCGGTTGCACTTCAAAATCGAACTCAGTAAGCCTGGGTCTGGCCACCAAGTTCATTGGATGCTAGGCTGTAGCCACTTGGGCTGGTCTTAGACCAGGGTCCACATCATGGCGGGGGAAGTCCCCCGCCATTCTATTTCTCCGGGGGATTGGTGACTGAACTCAGCATCTTTGTTGATGAGTCTGGGGACTTCGGCGTCAGTCCGGGATACTATGTGGTGGCGCTGGTACTGCACGAGCAGGATCGAAACATCGACACCCAGGTTGACCGGTTAGCTGGATCGCTGCGGGAAACGGGTCTTGACTCGGCGCACGCTATTCATTCTGGTGCCGCGATCCGAGGCGAGGATGAGTATCGCGCTCTGCCGGTGGCTACCAGGTTGAAGGAGTTCACCCGACTTTTGGCCTTCGCTCGTCGAGTCCCTGTGGCTTACCAGGCGTTCACCTTTCGCAAGCGCGAGCACGCTGATCGATTGAAGCTCAAGGGCGCGATCTCGCGGGCGTTGTCGTTGTTCCTTCAAGAGAACGTAGTGTACTTCCTGTCGTTCGACCGCGTAATCGCGTACTACGACACTGGTCAGGCCGAGATCACCGATATTCTCAACACGTTGTTTAATGCGTTCTTTTTCGAGGTTGAGTTCAGGCGAGTGGCACCACACCAGTACCGTCTGTCCCAGGTGGCTGATTTGTGCTGCACTTTGGAGTTGCTAAAGATTAAGGACAGCGATGGCACTCTTTCTCGCAGCGACCTGTATTTCTTCAAGAGCCGCCGTGATTTGCGGAAGAGCTACTTGAATCAGTTGAAAAAGAAGCGTTTCAATAGTGGATCGTCGTAGCCCTGAGATCTCCCCTGACGCCAAACGGATAGGTGGCCTACGCAATTGGCATTGACAATTGCGTAGGCCACCTATCTGCGCACCCAGGTGACCCAACTCGAGATTTCGCGCCGGGTGCGGGCAGGGACATCTGGGAGCCAGGGTTCTGGTGGTGTTGAGTACAGCAGGTATAACGGCGACTGCCAAGCATTGACAAAAAACGAAACTACCAGTTAATCTCCCACCGGCTCGGTTAATGCGAAGCTACCAAACAACGAAAACTCAGATTGAAGTTACAACATGAAACGAGTGCGGACGACTATTTTGGCGGCGGCGATAGCCGCCGCGTTGACGTTGCCCCAGGTTCTTTTGCCTATGCAGAAACTGAAATAGACGCTGGGGCTGCGGATACCACGTCAACACCTTTCTCCCAGGATCATTCAACAGACCCTAGTGTAGAAAGGTGTTGCACTTCTGAATAGAAGCCTTGGGAAGAGGCGGGGCCGAAGATGGAAGCGCTATGATGTCGGTAGACATGGGGAGCGCCAAAGGGGCGCTGAGAGTGCGGTGTTTACCGCTGACCCGAAGAACCTGATCCGGTTAGTACCGGCGTAGGGAGTCGAGTTCTCCTTAGGCAGTTGCCTAGGCCCTCCTAGAAAAGGAGGAATTTGTGTCTATCCGCCCTGCCGCTGCCATGGTCGTGGCTTTGTCCGTTTTGAGCCTGGCTGCCTGCGCGTCCACGGGAACTCCGGTCGGCTCTCCCAATGGCACGACCGCTGCCGATCCCACCGAGAGTAAGACGCTCACCGTCGTCACCCATGAATCGTTTGACCTAAGCGACGAAGCTAAGGCGCGTTTTGCCAAAGAGAGCGGTTATGAGGTTTCGTACATTGCCCCGGGGGATGCGGGCACCGTCGTCAACCAGTTGATTCTCACCAAGGATTCTCCGCTCGGAGACGTGGTCTACGGCATCGACAACACTTTTGCGCAGCGGGCCATCGACGAGGGCGTGTTGGGCAAGTACGACAGCGCCGCCCTGCCCGCCGCTGTGAAGGCCGAGTATCCGCTCGGCGATTCCGGCGTCCTGACCCCTGTCGACTATGGGCAGGTGTGCGTAAATGCGGACAACGCCTGGTTCGCCGAACGCCAGTTGGCTATCCCGGCTACTTTGGATGATTTGCTCAAGCCCGAATACAAAGGGACATTGGTGGTCGAGAATCCGGCTTCGTCATCGCCTGGCCTCTCATTTTTGTTTGCCACCGTCGGTGCCAAGGGGGCAAACGGGTATTTGGCCTACTGGGAGGCGCTAAAGGCCAATGGCGTCAAGGTGGTCTCGGGCTGGACTGAGGCTTACACCGTCGAATTCTCCGGCTCGTCCGGCAAGGGCAAATACCCGCTGGTCGTCTCGTACAACACCTCTCCGGCCGACGAAATTGGCGAGGATGGCCAGGCTTGGACATCCGCGTTGACGCAAACCTGCTTCCAGCAGACGGAATATGCCGGCGTCATAAATGGGGCTCAGAATGAAGTCGGGGCGCAAAAATTCATCGAATTCTTGCTCAGCGTTGAGGTTCAAAGTGAGATTCCCGACAAAATGTGGATGTACCCGGTGCACCCGGGGGCGGACATCCCCGAAGCCTGGGCCACTTATGCGCCACAAGCGGATAAGCCGTTGGAAATCCCGGCTGCCGACATGGCCGCCAATCGCGAAGCTTGGATCAAAGCTTGGACTGAAAAGGTAATCGGGTAGCCGATGACACCTGGCCTGGCTGTGGCAGCTCGGAAAAACACCGGTACGGACGGCTCCCCATGGGTGTGGGTGGCCGTCGGTATCGTTCCGGTCGCATTTTTGGCCGTCTTCTTTGCTTGGCCGGTTGCCGCCCTGATCGCGCGCGGGTTTACGGATGCCGACGGGGCTTTCACCGGCGCCGCAGTGTCGTCCGTCCTAAATTCTGGGCGCACTTGGCGAATTGTCGGGCAGACGTTGGCGCAGGCTTTTGCGGGCACCGCGGTTTCGGTGCTGTTGGGAGTGCCGGGAGCTTATGTGCTCTATCGTTTGCGGCTTCCGGGGCGGCGAATCCTGCGGGCTTTGGTCATCGTGCCATTCGTCTTGCCGTCGGTGGTGGTGGGTGTTGCGTTCGCATCCTTGCTCAACGAGAATGGGCCGCTTGGCTTCTTGGGCTTGCGGGAATCGTTTACCGCTGTCGTTGCGGCACTCGTTTTTTTCAATTACTCGGTGGTGGTGCGGACGGTTGGAGGGCTTTGGGCTCGCCTCGATCCGCGCACCGAGCAGGCCGCGCGCAGCTTGGGCGCCTCCAATGCCCGAGTGCTTGCCACGGTGACGCTGCCGGCTTTGGCTCCGGCCATCGCCTCGGCGGCGGCGCTGGTCTTCCTTTTTTGCGCCTCGGCTTTCGGCGTTGTCTTGGTGCTCGGCGGGGTGAGCTATGGCACCGTTGAGACGGAGATTTACTATCAAACCACCCAGTTGCTCGATCTGCCCACCGCGGCGGCGCTCTCTATCTTGCAGCTCGTCATTATTACGGCCTCGCTGCTGGTCTCAAACGCCACCCGCACCCGTAACGAGCGGGCCTTGCGGTTCGCCAGCAAGGCCGGCAGCCAGCGTCCCCGAGCCTCCGACATCCCAGCTATCGCCATCACAGCTCTTGTCATTCTCGGGCTGCTGCTCACCCCGCTGCTGTGTCTGCTTTGGCGTTCGCTTCAAACTCAGGACGGCATCGGCTTGGGAAACTACCTGGCGCTGGGGGAGACCACCGATAAGAGCGTTACGGTGAGCGTCTGGGAGGCGACGCTGAATTCATTGGGGACGGCGTTGGCGGCCACGGTTATCGCAATCGCTTTGGGGGTGGCGGTCTCATACGTTCTTTCCCGGCGTCCCAAGACGTCCGCGTCCAAACTGGGTGTGCAGGTCTTTGATTCGGCGTTCATGCTCCCGCTAGGGGTTTCAGCGGTCACCGTGGGCTTTGGATTCTTGATCACCCTCAATCGTCCGCCGTTAGACCTGCGCTCATCATGGGTGTTGATTCCCATAGCCCAGGCGTTGGTGGCTTTGCCCTTGGTGGTTCGGACGCTGTTGCCCACCTGGCGTGCAATCGATCCGCGTATGCTGCAGGCTGCCGCCACTCTGGGAGCCGGTCCACCTCGGCTGTTCACCAGCATTGAGTTCCCGCTCATCTTGCGCGGTGTCGGCCTAGCCGTCGGCTTTGCTTTCGCCACTTCGCTGGGGGAGTTCGGGGCAACGTCATTCCTTTCCCGTCCGGATCGCCCGACGCTCCCGGTCGTCATTTTCAAGCTGATTTCGCGCCCGGGAGTCGAAAATTTGGGAATGGCCTTGGCCGCGTCCGTGGTTTTGGCCGTATTGACTGCTTTGGTGATGGGAACGGCCGAACTGCTCGGGCAAGCCGAGCCGGGAAAAGCGCCCGGAGATTACGGATCCCCCGGTTTTTTGAAGACGGGGGTTGGGCAATCTGGGAAGGGGGCGCGATGATGGTAAGCACCGGCGGGCTCCGTCGGGTTGCAGCGGCGGGGGTTGGGCAATCTGGGAAGGGGACGCGATGAGGGTAAGCACAGGCATAAGCAGGCTTCTCCGGGTTGCCGTGGCTGGTGTTGGGCGATCTGGGAAAGGGATGCGATGATGGTAAGCACCGGCACAAGCGAGTTCCGCCGGGTTGCCGTGGCGGGGGTTGGGCGATCTGGGAGGGGAGCACGATGATGGGCTCTGGCTTAGAAGTGCGCAATGCCGTCGTTTATTACGAACGGACGAAGCTCGCCGTAGACGGCGTTTCGCTCGATGTCGCCCGCGGAGAAGTAGTTGCCGTGCTCGGGGCGTCTGGTTCGGGGAAATCCACCCTGCTGCGGGCCGTGGCCGGTCTTGAACCCTTGGCAAATGGGCGCATTGTCTTCGACGGCGTGGATCTCGCCGACGTCGAAGTGAGCAAACGCGGCTTCGTGGTGATGTTTCAAGAAGGCCAGCTCTTTCCGCATCTGTCGGTGGCCCGCAACGTCGCCTACGGCATCCGCGATCTGCCCCGCGCCGAGCGCGAACAGCGCGTGAACGAGTTGCTTCATACCGTCGAGCTTGACGGCTATGCCAACCGGGCCATCTCAACGCTCTCCGGCGGCGAGGCCCAGCGGGTGGCCTTGGCGCGTTCGCTGGCGCCCAATCCCAGGCTGCTGCTGCTAGACGAGCCTTTCTCGGCTCTAGACAGGGCACTTCGCGAACACCTGCTCCAGGTGGTCTCGCAGGCGCTTCGGCTAACCCGCACCACGGCGCTGCTCGTCACCCATGACCAGGATGAGGCTTTTGCCTTGGCTGATCGGATCGCGGTATTGGCCGACGGCTCCATACAGCAGATTGCCACCCCAGATCACCTTTGGCGGCATCCGGCAAGTAGGGAGGTGGCTGAGTTCTTGGGCTACGGGCCGTTCTTGGAAAAGCCGGAGGCCAAGGCCCTTGGCATAGAGATTGCCGACGGCGAAGTCCTCGGCATCGGGCCGCGCGGTTTGGAAGCGGTGGAGGCGCACGGGCAGTTACTGCCTAGTCCGCAGTGCTTCGGCTTCTATGTCGTTGTGGGGGAAACCCGCCACGCCCGCGGCTATATCGACGCCGTCGTCACCCTGCCACATGGCCAGCAGGCTCGCGTCCGCACCAAAAACGAGCCAGACCTGCGTCTGGGAGTTCGGCTGGTGCCGGAAGAATGCGTTCGGGTTAGCGCGGGCGCGTAAACGGCGATCCCGACCCTCCGGCTTATATCCGCCGTTCGGATTTAGGGCGTTCGGGTTGGCGCGGGCGCGTAAACGGCGATCCGCTTGGCGGGACCAACCACAATCCGCGCCAAGCGACCGCCAGCCTGTCGGCTCAGCTCTTTTTCAGTGCCGAGTCAAAATCGTGGGGCCGATGAGGATGGCGCTATGCCAGTTCCTTATCAGCGGCATTCGCGTTGAGGTAATTCCTTAGCAGCGCTGTTGGGCTTTCGAAGGTAAAACGCTGGGGCAGCGCAGATTATTCCCGGATTTTGAGGGTATTTAGCGATTCGGCCCGTACTCGAATTGCAGTTTTACCTTGTCGCCGCGGAAGAGCACTTTGGTGTGCTCGAAGATGCGTCCACTGCCGGCCCGGTAGGTATCGGTGAGCAGCAGGAGCGGGAAGCGCCGTTCCACGCCCAAGTGCTTGGCCTCACTGGTGCTTGCCTGCGACGACTCCAAAGTCTCCACGACGCTACTGGCGGTGAGGTTGTAATCCTGTGCCAGGATCACGCACAGTTGCTCGTCTATGAGGCGCTCTTGATTCACAGACGGGCACAAGGCCTGTGGCATGTAGCTTGTGTGCAGGCTGATCGGCGTCCCCTCGACGGAGCGCAGTCGCTTCACGAATAGCAGTGGCTCATCTCTGGGCACCGAAAAAACCCGGGCCAATTGCACGTCCGCCGGTATGGTTTTGAATTCCAAAAGCTTGGTGTCGATGGAGTAGCCCATCGATTCGAGTTGCTCGCGGATTCCTTGGTAGGCCAGTGATTTCGCTTCGATTTTTGGCTCGACGACGAAGGTGCCTTTGCCCTGGACCCGGTGTAAAAGACCTTCTTGCACCAGCTGGGTGACGACCGCCCTGGCGGTCATCCGGCTGATGCCAAAGCGCCTAGAGAGCTCCACCTCGGAGGGGATCATCTGGTTGGCGGTGTATTCTCCGCTAACAATTTCTGCGCGTAACAATTCTTCCAACTGCATGTACAGCGGCTTGGGGCTGTCCTTTAAAAGCACAGAGTTGCCACTTGGGCCGCCGTTCTCTGCCATGTTTGGATTGTATAGCACGCGCGTGCTGGTCTATCGCCATTTACAACCCCGCGCGCACTAGAGTAGTGCCGTGTTCCGGTTGGCGCTTTTCCCTGATCTTGTCTAGTCTTCTATACAAGTACGGTTAAGTGATTCTGCTGCCACGAGGGTAGCCAAAAACCGGTATAAACAGGAGGAACGAAATGCGTCTTGCTTTCGGATGTGACCCGAACGCCACCGAATTGAAGAATGAGTTGCTGGAATTCGCAGAGTCGCTCGGTCATGAGGTATTTGACTTTGGCGCCGAAGACCCCGTCTATGCCAACGTTGCCATTGCGGTTGCCACAGAGGTGGCGGCCGGGAATTATGATCGCGGGGTGTTGGTTTGCGGTACCGGCATTGGGGTTGCCATCTCAGCCAACAAGGTCAAGGGCGCCTACGCCGCCAACCTCAACGACGTGTATCAGGCTCAGCGCGCGCAACTGAGCAATAACGCCAACATCGTCACATTTGGCTCGCAAGTGATCGGCCCGGTCTTAGCCCAAGAGCTCCTGCGCGCCTACCTTTTGGTTTCATACGATCCCAACTCCCGTTCCGCTTCTAAAATTGCGCGCATTGCCGAATATGAGGCAACGCGGCAATGAGTCAGGACGTCATAAGCTGCGAATACCACGCCGCCAAAGCCAGGTGGAATGTGGTGCGCATGATGCGGGCTTCTGGCGCGGGCCATTTGGGCGGGGCGCTCTCATGTATCGACATCGTCACCGCACTCTACTTTCGCACCATGAAAAACGACCCGGCGAATCCCACTGATCCCGCTCGGGATCGGTTCGTGCTCTCGGCTGGGCACAAGGGGATGTCGCAGTACGGCGTGCTCGCCGAAGCTGGCTACTTCCCGATCGAAGAGCTAGACACTTATGGCCAGCTTGGGAGCCATATTCCCGGGCACCCGGATATGCACAAGCTGCCCGGAATCGAAGCCAATACCGGAGCTTTGGGCCACGGGCTCTCCATCTCGCTCGGCATGGCTTTGGGAGCCCGGCTCTCGGGTGGGGCTTCGCGGGTGTTCACCGTTCTTGGGGACGGCGAATTGCCAGAAGGCTCCAACTGGGAGGCATTCGCCGCCGCCGCCCATCACCGGGTCGACAACCTTATCGCCATTATCGACGACAACGGTCTGCAGATTTCTGGCAAAACTGCGGATGTCATGGGTCTAGAACCCATCGAAGACCATTTGCGGGCTTTTGGCTGGTCTGTCAGGGTTATCGACGGCAATGACATGGAACAGGTTATTTCAACGCTCGACCAGGTGCCTTTTGAGGAAGGCAAGCCGTCCGCCATCGTGGCGCATACCGTCAAAGGCAAGGGCATCAGCTTCGCGGAAAACCAGGTGGGCTACCACTATTGGAAGCCCAAAGGAGATGAGTTAGAACGTGCCGAAGCTGAGCTTGAGGCACAGATTGCCGCCAAACAACAGGAGTTGGTGGGCATCTTGGGGAACACCGCTGGAAATAACGCCGTTCTAGGTGGCGTGGCACCACCGGCGGCAGCGCCCGGAATAGCGTCTGCGCAGACCGGCGAAAGGGTCGGCGCGGTGGCGCTGCTGCTCGAACTAAGCCAAGGGAAGGCATGAAAATGAGTGATCCAGTTTTTCGCGACCCCCGCAAGGCTTTTGGAATGGCGGTCAGCGCCATCGCCGAAGCCAATGAAAACGTCGTCATCCTCTCGGCAGATTCTGGCCACAGTTCTGGCTTCAAAAACTTCCAAGCCAAACATCCCGACCGGTATTTCGAGTTGGGCATCATGGAACAGGGCGTCGTCGGCGTGGCCGCCGGCCTAGCCACCACCGGCAAAATTCCGGTTTTTTGCGCCATCGCGCCCTTTGCCACACTGCGTCCCTACGAAATGCTTCGCAACGATGTCGGCTACATGCGGCAGAATGTCAAGATTGTCGGGCGAAACTCCGGTATTACCTACTCCGATCTCGGTTCGACGCATCACTCGCTCGAAGATTTCGCCATCATGCGGATGATTCCCGGTTTTAGCGTCCTAGCGCCGCAAGATCCAAGTGAAATTGAGGCAGCTTCGGCAGCTATCTTGGAGCATAGCGGCCCGGTCTATATGCGCATCGGCAACGAGCCTATTCCCGAGCTTTTCGAGCCCGGCGAGTTCAAGATCGGTGCCGGACGGGTCGCTCGGGAAGGCAAAGACGTCACCATCGTCTCCACCGGGTCAATCACCGGCGATGTGCTGGCGGCAGCCGATATTTTGGCTATCCAGGGCATAAGTGTGGAAGTGGTCGGCATGCCGACGGTGTGGCCCCTAGATCGCGAAAGGCTGGTGGCCTCGGCCGCGAAGACCCGTAGGGTGGTCACTGTTGAGGAGCATTACGTTTACGGGGGCTTGGGCACGATCGTCCAGGAAGCTATGAACGAGACGGTCAACGTCTCGGTGCTTAAGCTGGGTATCCCGCACGGTTACGCCACCAGCGGCCCCTACCGGCAGATCCTCGCCCAGTACGGTTTAGACGCCGCTGGAATAGCCGCCCAGGTGAGCGCCTTCGTCATCTGAGGTTTTTGGAGGTATCCCAAGCGAAATCTGCGGACAAAGAATGACACGCGTATTCAGCCGCTACAAGAAATAGCATTAGCAGAAGAACCTCCGCAAAATAACGGGTAGAGGCACCGGCTAAGGGCGAAAAACAATTCAAGGGATCCATCTCCCCGATGCAATCGTCATGGCTACGGCAATCAAATTAAACGCCACTTTGGCTACCTTCGATGAATTGCTCGCAAAACGGGCTGCAAAACTCGGGGTTGACGTTCTCCAATAAGGCAACGCTGGGCAAAGCCTTGGTTGCGGTAGCCGCCTGCCGACTCTTCATAAACAACCAGCCAGCCCCAGGTCAGCCACTAACTATTAGAGAGAGTGCAGTTGTGGTTTGGATCCGCCGGTTTAAAGGGTCAACCCCACTGATCAATCCTCCGATCTGGGCTAGCTCATAACTCAGTCCGAATGGGGCGGTTTTGTCAATACGTCCTGCCAAATTGAGAATTTCGCTTTCGCCGCGGTCAATGATGACCCGAACGCTAAGGCGCGTTCCCCGGTTTCCGGAGAACGCGCCTTAGCGAATCGGCTAGCTGTCAGAAGACCCGGATCGGGATTTCCGCCGGCGCGTTGAGATAGCCTTCAATCTCGTCGTCCAGTTTGGAGAGCGTGATCGACATACCTGCCATCTCTAGCGAGGTGCAGTAGTTGCCGACGTAGTTCTTCGCAATGGCCAGACCCTTTTCGGCGCACTTCTTGGCCACCAAGCCGTAGAGCAAATACAGCTCGGAGATCGGGGTGCCGCCCAGGCCGTTCACCATTACCGCTACCCGGTCGCCGCTGGCGAACGGTAGATCGGTGTAGATGGCCTCGAAGAGTTCGTCCACAATTTCGGATGCCGGGCGAATCTTGTCGCGACGCCGTCCCGGCTCGCCATGGATGCCAACGCCGACCTCGATCTCGTCATCGCCGATCTCGAAGATCGGGGAACCCTTGGCGGGAGGTGTGCATGAAGATAGCGCAACGCCCATCGAGCGGGTGTAGCTGTTGACTTTCTCGCCCAATGCCACGAGTTCTTCCACACTCTTGCCCTGCTCTGAAGCGGCGCCGAGAGCCTTGATAATGAAGAAGTTGCCTGCAACGCCGCGGCGTCCGACTGTCCAAGTGCTGTCTTGAACGGCAACATCGTCATTGATAATGACAACCCCGATCTTGAGGTCGGGGTATTCGGCTTCGGCGAGTTCTTTGGCCATGTCCCATGCCATTCGGTCGCCCTGGTAGTTGTTGATTAGGTGGATGACGCCCTTGGGATTGGCGAGGATCTTGGTGCACTCCAGTACGTAATCCATCGGAGGGGCGGCGAAAACGTTACCCGGGCAAGAGGCGTCAAGCATGCCCGGGCCGACGATCATCGAGTGGGCAGGCTCGTGGCCAGAGCCGGAGCCCTGCATGAT
This sequence comes from Propionibacteriaceae bacterium, assembly GCA_031287505.1. Taxonomy (GTDB): domain Bacteria; phylum Actinomycetota; class Actinomycetes; order Propionibacteriales; family Propionibacteriaceae; genus Propionicimonas. The sequence goes on along the minus strand of JAITSW010000115.1, from coordinate 1,666 downwards.
GAGCACCTTGTCGCTGGGGAGGTCGGCGCGGTAGAAGATGTTGTACTCCCGAACCCACCTCAGTTTGTCTTGGTTGGCGAGATAGACGCCTTCCAGCATATCGTGGACGAAATTCTCAGGATCGTTTACGAATTTTTTCATTGGGTTTTGCTCCTTTTGGCTCTGAGCCCTTCGGCTCAGTTGTGGTTGAGGGCCTGGCATCTTTGCCAGGCCGGTTCTGTGGTTGACTAGCTCTGCCGCAGATAAATACCAGGCTGTCTTGCCCGGTCGGTTTTGCGGTCTTGTGGGCGGATAGCGTTGCGCTTGCCTAGGCGGCGCGCAGAGCCGCTGCAATGGCCTTTGCCATATCTCCGATTGCGACAATGCCCGGGTCGTAGGTGCCGATGCTGCGATCGCCGGTGAACGACTGGCGGCCGCGCATCGCCACCCATCCCTTGGTGGTTTCGCGGCTCTGGTAGGCGGCCTCGGCGGCGTTGTCGAAGGCTTCGGGTAATGAGACGTCTGCCTCGAGAGATGCCTTGTACGAGTTGACGACGGCATCGAGGGCGTCAAGCAGCGTCTTGTCGCCCAATTTGGCGCCGCCGCGCTTCATGATGCCCTCGATGGCGCTTTCCAGCCCGGCGATGATCTCGCCAAGCGAAAGCTCCGTCTTGCCGCGGAAGGCGATGCCGGTGCGCATAAACAGCGTCCCCCACACTGGCCCAGAGCAGCCGCCGGTGTTACTGGTTAGGGCGCTGGAAACGTTGAGCAGCAAAGCCCCGATCGAGGAATGGTCGTAGGTTTCCCAATTGGCTTTCACCACCTTGAAGCCGCTGGCCAAAGAGGTGCCAAAGTCGGCATCTCCCATCACAGCGTCAAGCTCCGAGAAGTACGCCTCATTTGCCAAGGCCGTGTCGGCGATGGTGGCTACGATTAGTTCCGCTTGCGCTTGGGTGAGGTTCTCCATATTCACTCTCCTTTGAGTTGCGGGTATAGCTAGGATGCTAGTCCCGGGTATCGGTTTTTGACGCCTTTTCGGATGATGAGAAATGAGCGTTTGTGCAAGTGTCCGACTCTTTGTTGCAGTGTTGGCGAATATGCGAATTAAATGGTCGGACGAAGGCTGCGTTTGGTGCAACCTTCGTCCGCAAGGTGTATAAGGGGTGATTCCCGCTGTTGGCTACTTGGCGGTGGCGGCTGCGTTCATGAAACGGCGTTGATACGAGACCACCTGGTTGGCCGAGGTGTAACGGGCCAGATAACTGGGCTCGGCCGTTAGCACGATTCGGTCGATGACGTCCGCGTACTGGGGATCGCCAAGCAGGTTGTCGATGTCGGGGTAGTTGTATTCGCCCTCCATCGAGCACAGGATGAGCCGGGTGTCGGGCAAATTCGATTGGCGTAGCCAGCGCAGGCTCTTTCGGACGCCGTCCAGGCCATCGGAGCCAAAGTCGTCTTCGAAATGGCGGTACTCGAGCAGGTCTTTCGCAATCTTGAGCACATCGAGCAGGTTGCGCCCGGTTTCGCCGGCGGCCAGGTAATCGGATGCCAGCAAGAAGGTGCGAAGCTCAACTAGATAAGCTGGGTCGCCGGTGGCGTTGTAGAAATCAACCAAACGCTTGACGGTGCCAGATTGCTTGGCGCGATGTCGAATGAAGCAATTGATGAACGCCGGCTTGGCTTGCAG
>JAITSW010000107.1 GCA_031287505.1 Propionibacteriaceae bacterium | reverse complement strand
CTAACCTGGAGCCTGGACATCCAAGGCTTTTCAGCAGATTGAAAGCGGCTCTTGACGGACATCAAACTGTCAGAATCGCGGAGCAACCAGCCACGCCGTGCTCTTCGAGATACCGGCGGCCATTGAGGAAGCCCAACTCGATAACCACGGAGACATGCACCAACTGCGCGCCCAGCTTTTTGACTAACTGGGCAGTGGCGCCGATCGTGCCGCCGGTCGCAAGCACATCGTCTATCACCATTACCTTTGCGCCGGGAATTACGGCGTCGGTGTGAACCGCGAGCGTCTCTTGGCCATATTCCAAGGCGAACGTCTCGGTGTAGACATTCCCGGGGAGTTTTCCAGGCTTGCGCACCGGAACGAATCCAGCGCCCAGCTTAAGCGCCACCGGGCCTGCAAAAATGAAACCCCGGGCCTCCATGCCGATCACCACGTCGATGCCCGCAGGCGCCGTCTGAGCCAAAGCCGAAATCGCAGCCCGATATCCTTGGGCATCGGCCAACAGCGGCGTGATGTCTTTGAAAATCACACCCGGCCTTGGGAAATCTGGAATATCGCGGATGAGGCGCTGGATCAACTGCTGATCCGGATTCAGGCCGGCCACGGCGCTACTGCTTTCTTTGGGAACGAGACTGGCGACTCGGCTGCACCCTTCCGCGCGACTCTAGATCAGCTTGGGAGACAACCGCGAGTTTCTGGGCGTCAACGGGGGTGTCGGTGAGCGCAATCGTGCTGGTATTGGAATCAGCGGGAGCAAGAACCTGGGCTCCGGCAAAATCTTGACCCTTGGTCTTCCGCGCCTTGCGACGCTCCAGCTTTGCCCGATGTTCTCTCATCGCCGGCTCGATCTCGCGCATCTGCGTCAAAAGCGGGGTGGCGATGAAGATCGACGAATAGGTGCCGGCGATCATGCCGCAGAAGAGCGCCAGGCCTAGGTCTTGCAGCGGGCCGGTGCCCAGGATGAAGACGCCGCCCACTAGCAGGGCAGCCACTGGCAGCACACCGATAATCGTCGTGTTCAGGGAGCGGATAAGCACTTGGTTCACCGACTTATTGGCCTGATACGAATAAGTGCGGTTGGAGTTAAACAAATCGCGGGTGTTCTCGCGCACCTTGTCGAACACGACAACCGTGTCATAGAGCGAATAGCCCAGAATAGTCAGCACCCCGATAAGGGTGGCGGGGGTGACTGTGAAGCCCACCAAACCATAGACGCCGATCGTGACGACCAAGTCGTGCAACAGAGCCAGAATTGCCGCGATACTCATCTTGTAATCTCGGAAATAGACCCAGATCAGCGCCATAACCAGCACCAGGAAGACCACTAGGGCGATAAGGGCCTGCTGGGTGATCTGCTGTCCCCAAGAGGCCCCGATCAAGGCATACCCGACTTCCTCGGGACCCACTCCAGCCCAAGCCGCCAGCGCATCCTTCGCCTTGGTAACCTCGTCGGTCTCTAGGGTACGGGTCTGCAGGCGGACGGTGTCAGAACCGATTGTCGTCGAGGTGATATCGCCCATCTGGGGCAAGTTCAGCTTCTCCACAACCGCCCTAGCCTGATCGGCGCTAGTTTCGGTGACCGAATATGGGACGGTGAAATCAGCACCGCCGCGGAAGTCGATACCGAGGTTTAGCCCCCGGATGGAAACGCCGAGGATGCAAACCAAGAGGATTACCGCCGAGACGGTGTACCAAAGCCGACGATGACCGACGAAGTCGTACGAAATTTCACCCGTGTAGAGCCGATGCGCAATACCGGATTTCTTCTTTTCTTGCTCAGCCATCAGGCTTCACCCTCCTTCGGCAGGCCGGAATGTAACGGGCTGCGCTTACCCATGTGCTCGGCTTCGAAGCCGGAGAATCGATGCCCTTCGCCGAAGAACTTCGTCTTGCCCAACAGCGTCATCATCGGCTTGGTGAACCAGAACACAATCGCCACGTCGATCAAGGTCGTCAGACCCAAGGTAAAGGCGAAGCCCTTTACCGTGCCCATCGCCAAGAGGAACAAGACCACCGACGAAAGCATCGACACCGAGTCGGCGGCGAGGATCGTCTTCCGCGATCTCTTCCAGCCAACTTCAATGGCCGTCTTCAGCGATTTTCCATCTCGCACTTCATCGCGTATTCGCTCGAAATAGATGATAAACGAGTCAGCCGTGACGCCGATGGCCACAATGACGCCGGCGATGCCGGGCAAGTTCAGCGCGAATCCAATCGCCTGGCCCAAGAGCACGATCATGGCGTAGGCAAACGTGCCGGCAATTGCCAACGACGAAACCACCACCACAAACAGTCCCCGGTAGTAGACCACCGAGTAGAGGATGACCAATAACAGGCCGATCAGACCGGCGATGATACCCACCAGCAGCTGCTCCCCGCCGAGCTTTGCAGACACGTTGTCAACCGAGGCAACCTCGAAGGCCAGCGGCAGCGCGCCGTAGCGCAAAACGTTGGCCAGATTCGTTGCGCTCTTTTGGGTGAAGCTGCCGGAGATCTCCGCCGATCCGCCTGGAATCGCGTTTGAAACCCGTGGCGCCGAGATCACCTTAGAGTCAAGCACCACGCCGAATTCGTTCTTGGGCTCACTCTCCTTGGCAAGTGCCGCCGTGACTGTCTCAAAACTCGCGGCACCGCTCTCCTTGAACTTGAGCGTGACGATCCAAGAGACCTGTCCCTGGGGCATCGCCGGCTGCGAATCGGCTATTTCCTCGCCGCTGATCAAAGCCGGGCCTAGCAAATACTTGTAGTAGCCCTCTTCGTCACAAGCTGCCAGGGGCTGATCCACCACGTCTGGCCACTGGGTCACGCCACAGACGAAACTCTCGAAATCGGCGGTGTCCGTTTCGCTCGGCGTATATGCCATCCGCTCATCCATCGTAGGCAGGGTTGCCGCCGGAGCTGTGGGACGCGGGCTGGCGACCGGCGTTGGAAGTGCCGGCATGGGGCGCCCGTCGGCGCTTGGAGCCACAGTAGGCGCAGACTCATCGGGAGTGTCGGACGGATCGGCTGCGGTTTCGTCTTCCGCAGGATCGACTGCAGTTTCGTCTTCCGCAGGCTCGCCATCGGGATCAGGAACGCTGGGATCTTGCGGAGTTGTGCTCTCAACGGCTCCGGCCTGCTTGGCCGCCTCCGTCAACTCCCTGGCGTAGACCCGCCGAAAATACAACTGGGCTGTCTGCCCCACCATGTCTTGGAGTTCTTCTTTTTGAACGTTCGGCACCGTCACCACGATTTCGCGATCACCGGAAGTGGTGACCTCGGCCTCGCTGACGCCCATGCCGTCCACACGTTGGGACATGATCGTCCGGGCCAGCTCCAAGCTCTCGGGGGAGACGCTGCCTGCCCCGTTGGAATTGCTTGCCGTCAACGTGATCGTGGTGCCACCGCGCAGATCCAGGCCCAATTTCGGAGACCAAGAGCCTGTAATAGCGATAATCACATATAAAGCAGCGATAAACAACGCGAACAGGGAGACTGTTCTGCCTGGATGTATCGACTTGCGGCTAGTTGTTGCCATCTTTACCTACCCGATTCTCAGCGGCTATTTGACTAAAAGACTCTAACGCTCGTCCGAGGGCGAAGTCGGGGGCTCGTCAAAAGTGGAAGAAAAATCGCTAGGCGCATACTCGTCCTTGCCCTCCACCTCTGCCTGGGTGTCAGAGTCATCCTCAAAGCTGAACTCTTCATCCGGGGCAGGGCGAACCGCCAAACCTTCGCGCAAGACGATAATCTGAGTGTCGGGATTAACCTCCAAGATCAGGGTTTTCTCACCAAGCTCGACGATGGTGCCGATTATTCCCCCGACAGTCATGACGCGCGAGCCAGGCCCCAGAGCTGCCATAGCGGCCTTCGCCGCGTCTTGGCGCTTCTTGTTTGGGCGGTACATCAAGAAATAGCCGCCAACGATGACGGCAACAAGAATGACCAGACTGATCGGATCCATGCGAAACTCCCTAAAGCACTCATTAAATGGCAACCTAAACGTCACCGAGGTGCAACTCTACCGTGTGGGAGCGAATATTCCCCACTTGACCGCGCCTAAGACGCCAAAACCCGGCGTTTGGCTATTCGCCGGCGTCTGCGAAGAGATCTGGGCTGGCCGAACCGGGGAATCCCATCGGAGGAGCTGCCCCCAAATGCGCGAAAGCGCGCCCAGTCGCCATGCGCCCCCGTGAGGTGCGCAGCATGAAACCCTGCCGCACCAAAAATGGCTCTGCCACCTCTTCGACGGTCTCGGCTTCTTCGCTGACCGCCATCGCAAGTGTTCCCAGGCCGACGGGGCCACCGCCGAATTTCAGGCAAATAGCCTCAAGCACGGCTCTGTCCAAACGGTCTAAGCCCAACGGGTCTATTTCGTATAAGGCTAGGGCGTCGGATGCCACAGATTCGGTGATTACCCCCGAAGAACGCACCTGCGCAAAGTCGCGCACCCGGCGGAGCAGCCGGTTGGCAATCCGCGGAGTGCCACGCGAGCGGGAGGCAATCTCCACCGCAACCCCTTTTCCAAGCTTGACTCCGAGCAAGTGCGCCGAGCGAACCACAATTTTCGCCAAGTCGTCTGCGGAATAGAAATCCAACTGAGCGGTGAAACCAAAGCGGTCTCGCAGCGGCCCCGGAAGCAGCCCCGCCCTCGTCGTGGCACCCACCAGGGTAAAGGGCGGGATTTCTATCGGAATGGCAGTCGCCCCCGGACCCTTGCCCACCACAACGTCGACCCGGAAATCCTCCATGGCGAGATAGAGCATTTCCTCTGCGGGACGGGCCATGCGGTGGATTTCGTCTAGGAAGAAGACCTCCCCCTCTTGCAGCCCGGAGAGGATGGCCGCCAAGTCTCCGGCGTGTTGAATCGCCGGGCCTGATGTAATGCGAATCGGCGTCTCCAGCTCGTTGGCGATAATCATGGCCAAGGTGGTTTTGCCAAGCCCCGGAGGGCCGGAAAGCAAGATGTGCTCCGGGGCGCCGCCCCGAGCTTGGGCGGCCTCGATCACCAGGCTTAGCTGCTCGCTGACGCGGGCTTGCCCGCCAAACTCGGCCAACTTGCCCGGACGCAAGGCGGACTCAGCGGCCCGGTCTTCCAAAAGCGGAGCCGGGTCTAGCGGATCTTCGGTTTCAGACATCAAGACTCACTTTGCCAGCGTCTGCAAGGCAGCCCGCATAAGCTCGGGGACTGAAGGCGTTGGATCGGCGGACGCAAAATCCGCAATGCGCTCGCAGGCCGCCTCGGCGTCTCTAGAAGACCATCCCAAACCCTGCAAGCCGGAGAGCACCTGGTCGCGCCAACGCAGGTGTCCGATCAAAGTGCTGCCCGCCACCGGCCCGACTTTGTCTTTGAGCTCGATGACCAACCGCTGGGCGCCCTTCTTGCCGATGCCGGGCACCTGGGTGATGGCGGCGATATTTTCGGCGGCTACCGCAGCGCCAAACTCTTCCGGGCTCAAAACCGAGACGCTCGCCAGGGCGATCTTTGGCCCGATGCCGGAAACTGACTGCACCAGCTCGAAGAAATCGCGTTCGGAGCCAAGGATGAAGCCGAAGAGCGTCAGGGAGTCTTCGCGGACGACCAAGGAGGTGTGAAGCGTGAACGGCTGCCCTACCCGTGCGGCCGCCGCGCAAGCCGGAGTGCAGAAGACTTTCACGCCAAGGCCGTTTACATCCACAACAACCCATGAGGCTCCGGCAACTAGAACGTTCCCGCTAACACTTGCAATCATCGCCTGCCTCCTGCCTTTGCCACAGCTTGAGCCAGCCTATCGCTGGCGGCACCGCGCCACACGTGGCAAATCGCCAATGCCAGCGCATCTGCCGCGTCTGCCGGTTTTGGCGGCTTATCCAGTTTGAGAATCTTGGTGACCATAGCTCCCACCTGCGCCTTGTCAGCGCGGCCAGAACCGGTAAGGGCGGCTTTCACCTCGGTTGGAGTGTGTTGGTAAACCGGAAGGCCGCGCTTTTGCGCAGCCACCATCGCCAAACCCACGGCTTGGGCCACGCCCATCACCGAGATGACATTCAAATCGGCGAAGACCCGCTCAATAGTCACCACCTCAGGCCGGTATTCGTCCATCCACTCGCACAGGCCATTCTCGATAAGCAGCAGCCGCTTGGGCAAGTCCATATCGGCAGGCGTTCGGATAACCCCCACGCCAATCATTTTGGGCGCCCGTCCCACCGTGCCCTCGACCACGCCGACGCCGCAACGCGTCAATCCCGGATCAACCCCAAGAACGCGCATATCCAGCCTCTCATTCGAACGTCTGTTCGATGCTAGCGTGGATTCACCCCAAGAAGGTGCATCCACGCCGGATAGGCCGCAACACGGTTTATTCCTCGTCCAGGGCGGCAAGAATCTCGTCAGAGATATCTTCGTTTGAGAAGACATCCTGGACGTCGTCGAGATCTTCTAGGGCATCCAAAACTTTGAAGAGCTTGCGGGCTGTCTCGATGTCGGGGATTGTCTCGGTGAACGTTGGGATGAAGTTGACCTCGGCCTTTTCATAGTCGAAACCTGCCTCTTGGACGGCTCTGCGGACGGCCACCAAATCGTTGGGCTCTGAAAGGACGGTGATCACGTCGCCGTCGTCGCGAACCTCTTCGGCGTTGGCATCCAGGGTGGCTTCCATAACACTGAGCTCGTCTGCCGGGTTATCGCCTTTGGCATCGACTTCCACCACGCCTTTGCGGTTGAAAAGACGCTGCACCGAGCCCATGTCAGCCATCCGCCCGCCATTGCGCTCAACAGCGAGGCGCACTTCGGTGGCAGAACGGTTTCGGTTATCGGTGAGGCATTCGATGAGCACTGCCACTCCGCCGGGCGCATAGGCCTCATAGGTGATATTGATGTAGTCGGCACCGCCAGCCTCGGCACCGCTGGCCCGTTTAAGCGCGCGCTCGATGTTGTCGGCGGGGACAGAGTTCTTCTTGGCTTTCTGGATGGCGTCATAAAGGGTGGGATTTCCAGCCGGATCAGGGCCGCCCACGCGTCCGGCCACCTCGATATTCTTTATGAGCCTGGCAAAGAGTTTGCCCCGCTTGGCGTCGATGGCCGCCTTCTTGTGTTTAGTGGTCGCCCATTTCGAATGCCCGCTCATATCCGTCCTTCCTATCAAACCTTCACTATTCTAGAGCAACCAGAGAAAAGGATGCCCCTTGCCCTACCCAGATGAGCTGATATCGCCGATTACGCTATTGCGATCTGCCATCCCGGTGAGCACCGCCGGGCATTGCGCTATTGACGAAGCGGCTTTGCGGGAGTTTGCGGCTGGACGCCTGGGTCCCACTATTCGATTTTGGGAATTGAAAGAGACGGCGGTGGTGATCGGCTCGTCCCAATCGGTTTCCAACGAGGTAGACGAAGAGGCCGCCCGGCGGCGGGGGGTGAAGATTGTGCGCCGGATATCCGGTGGCGGCGCCATGTATATGGAACCGGGAAAATGCATCACGTTTTCGCTGGTGATGCCGGCGGCCCTCGTGCGCGGCCTGAGTTTTCGCGATTCCTATGCCAAACTCAACAACTGGGTATTGCCAGTCTTACAGCGCCTTGGGATAGCCGCGCGATTTGCCGATGTCAACGACATCTCGTCGCCCCTCGGCAAAATTGCGGGAGCCGCCCAAAAGAGGGTTGGGGACGGCGTCCTGCACCACGTCACCATGGCTTACGACATTGATTCGCAGGCTATGAACGAAGTCATCCGCATTGGCAGGGAAAGAGTCAATCCGCGCGGCCCAAGAAGCGCCGAAAAGCAGGTAGACCCGATTTCCGCACACACCTCCCTAAGCCGGACACAGGTGCAAGACTTGTTATTGGCGGAGTTTGCCCGCCACTTCCAACTCCGGGCCGAAGACCTGTGTCCCCGGCAACTCGAGGGCATCGCAGGCCTTAGCGCCAAATTTGAAGCTCGAGAATGGACTTATCGGGTCAGTTAGCCCAAA
>JAITSW010000099.1 GCA_031287505.1 Propionibacteriaceae bacterium | reverse complement strand
GAGACCTTGAACCAACTGGCTGATGCTGATGCGGCGCTTGCCGATGTGGCCGCGTCGCTCTCCGCTTATCTCAGTTCTTTAGAAGCAGATCCAATCCGGCTGGAATGGATAGCCGGACGGCGCGCCGAATTGCAGGTTTTGACCCGCAAATACGGCGAAACGATTGCCCAGGTGCTGCAATGGTCTCAAACTGCGGCGGCGCGCGTGCTAGAGCTAGATGCGTCTGATACCCGGATTGCCGAGACGGCCAAAGAGATTGCGCTGTTAGACGGGAAACTCGCCGATCTGGCGGAAATCATTACCAAGGCCCGGCTATCGGCGGCTGACCAACTTGCCAAGCTCACAGCTGTAGAGCTGCGGGCATTGGCTATGCCCCAGGCGCGGTTGATCTTTGAGGTCACTCCTCTTGCCGAACTTGGGGCGCATGGGGGCGACCGTATTCGCCTGCTCTTTGCCGCCAATATTGGTAGCGGGCCCGGGCAGCTATCGAAAATTGCCTCCGGCGGTGAGCTCTCGCGGGTTCGACTGGCTTTGGAAGTAGTTTTGGCAGCTAGCCAAAGCGGTCAAACCTTCGTTTTCGATGAGGTTGACGCTGGTGTTGGCGGCCAAGTCGCCCTCGAAGTTGGCCGCAGATTAGCTAGATTGGCCGAGCATTCGCAAGTGATTGTCGTCACACATTTGGCGCAGGTGGCGGCATTCGCCGATCGGCATTTTGTGGTCACCAAAACGGCGGATGGCCAAGTCACCACTTCTGCGGTGTCTGAAGTTCAGGCTGGTGAGCGCTTGGAGACACTGGCAAAGATGATGAGCGGATTGGACTCCAACAACGACGCTTCTTTGGCACATGCTGCGCAGCTTCTTACCCAGGCGCGGAAATGACTTTGTTTCATTCGTGAAAACGGGCGGGTCTGGCTTGCCACATGGTGCTTGGTAGGTGGTACGTTGTAATCCCGTGGGAAGCACTGAAACAAAACACATTTTCGTCACCGGCGGCGTCGTCTCCTCTCTTGGAAAAGGCCTTACAGCATCTTCGCTGGGGTCGCTCTTGGTGGCCAGGGGGCTGCGGGTGACGATGCAGAAAGTTGATCCGTACCTCAACGTTGATCCAGGCACCATGAATCCTTTCCAGCACGGCGAGGTATTTGTCACCGAGGACGGTGCTGAGACTGATCTCGACATCGGCCACTACGAGCGTTTCCTAGATGTGAATTTGGGTAAGAGCGCGAACGTGACTACCGGAAAGATCTATTCGCAGGTGATCGCGAAAGAGCGCCGGGGCTACTTTCTAGGGGATACGGTGCAGGTGATCCCGCATATCACCAACGAGATCAAGGAAGAGATGTTGGCCATGGCCGCTGAGGATGTGGATGTCTGCATCCACGAGATTGGCGGCACTGTTGGCGACATTGAGTCGCTTCCGTTCTTGGAGGCCGCCCGGCAGGTGCGCCGCGATGTGGGCCGAGCCAACACCATGTTCATCCATGTTTCCCTCGTTCCCTTCATCGGTCCTAGCCAAGAGCTCAAAACTAAGCCGACGCAGCACTCGGTGGCGGCACTGCGTCAGGTGGGTATCGCGCCAGATGCCATCGTTTGCCGGGCGAATATGGACATTCCAGAATCGGTAAAACGCAAGATTGCGCTGATGTGCGACGTCGACGAAGAGGCTGTGATTTCTTGCCCGGACGCGTCCAGTATTTATGAAATTCCAAAAGTGCTTCATGGAGAGGGTTTGGATGCTTGGGTGGTGCGTAAGCTTGGGCTTTCTTTCCGCGACGTGAATTGGACGCGCTGGAATGACCTGCTTGACCGCGTTCACAACTACAAAGAAGAAGTCGCCATCGGGTTGGTGGGTAAATACATTGATTTGCCGGACGCTTACCTGTCGGTTTCGGAGGCGCTGCGCGCTGGGGGCTTTGCCAACTGGGTAAAGGTGAATATTCAGTGGGTGGCCTCCGATCTGTGCGAGACTCCCCAAGGTGCTCTGGAACATCTTGGCAATCTAGACGGCATCGTGGTTCCCGGCGGCTTTGGCATTCGCGGGGTTGAGGGCAAGCTAGGGGCGTTGCGTTTCGCCCGCGATAACCAACTGCCGGCGCTGGGTCTGTGCCTTGGCCTGCAATGCATGGTCATTGAGGCCGCCCGCAACCTGGCCGGGCTGGAAAATGCGGCGTCGACCGAGTTCGACCCCAATACCGACACCCCGGTGGTGGCCACGATGGCCGAGCAGGTCGAAATCGTTTCCGGTGAAGGCGACATGGGCGCGACCATGCGGCTGGGCTCGTATCCTGCCAAGCTCGTCAAAGGCTCAGTGGTAGCGGACACCTATGGCACCACCAGTATTTCCGAACGCCACCGCCACCGCTACGAAGTCAATAACGCCTATATCGAGGTTCTGGAAGCGAAGGGTTTCCTGATTTCCGGCACTTCGCCAGACGGGATGTTGGTGGAAAATGTCGAAGTCAGCCGCGATCTACATCCCTACTATGTGGGTACCCAGGGTCATCCAGAGTTGAAGTCTCGCCCTACGCGCCCGCATCCGCTTTTCGCGGGTCTGGTTAAGGCGGCTTTGAATCGCAAACGCTCCCTGCGGCTCCCGGTCGACAGCGAAACTGCGGATGGGTGACGAGGTGGGAGGTTTTGGCTATCCGCTGCTAAGCGCCGATCAGATTCGCGACGAGCCCTGCCGCTGGGAGACGCTGAAGCAAGAAGTTTTGGGACGCGGCGCTATCGTGACATTTGTCAATGACCATGTGCGCACGCCGGACGGTCGTGTTATGGAGCGGCAGTATGGTTTGCACCCAGGTGCGGTCGCCATCGTGGCTTGGAACGAGT
>JAITSW010000238.1 GCA_031287505.1 Propionibacteriaceae bacterium | reverse complement strand
CAATCAACGCCCACACGCCAACCTCTACGATCTAGGTTCCCTCTGACAGGACGGAACGTAACTTTCGATCAAAGTCGATGAGCGACTCAACTTGAAAGAGATCTGTGCCGGCTCTGTTCTGGTCAAGACGCCCAGAATCCGAAGGGCGGGAAACTCGGTCAAGAACTCCCGACTAGCCATACATGTATCCTGGAAAGACGTCAGTTATTTTCTTCTCTGATTTATAGCAAAACGAAAAGAAAGAAAAGTGAGCTTTGTGAAGAAGACCCAGGTACTGATAGGCGTGGCCTTATCGTTCGCACTCGCCGTTCTCGGGTTGGTTGGAGCAACGACACCAGTCATGGCAGCGCCCAATAAACCCGTTGCAGATTTGCCCGCCGTCATCAAAGCTCGCATCCTTTACTACGAACAGACTGGTTCTATCGCTGGGCGAGATCAGGCTGTCGCCGAGTTGGCGGCTCTCTCCCCGTTTGTCGGTGACAGGTGGCGTGAGTTTGTGAATGCCTGGGAGGCTATCGATATCAGCACTAAGGCACCTGCCATACCGCAGAGCGGTCATGCGTTTGTTGTTCTCGGCTCTGCTCTTAACTCAGATGGGACGATTTCTGCCAAGTTAAAACGCCGGCTCAAGGTTGTTCTCCCGCTGCTGAAAGAAAACCCGGCATCGATATGCATCGTTTCCGGCGGAAAAACCAAGAAAGGCCAAATAGAAAGCCAGGTAGGCAAAGATTGGCTCATCAGCCAAGGCATCTCCGAAAGCCAGATCATCACAGAGACCAAATCTGCTTCCACTGTCGGCAACGCCCTCTACTCTATGGCCATCATCCGTGACCAACACTTCACCTCGTACACCCTGATATCGGATTACAGCCATCTAAAACGCGCGACAGTCTTGTTCAACGCTGCCCAACTCGCTCTCGAAACGAATACTGGCAAACCTCTCGGGGTCGTTGCAGCTGGAAATGTCGCCTATAACGACAAAACTAGTAGCGATTCGCAGGCAACAATTGCTGGCAATGTGACAACTTTGATGGGTCTCCCAGCGGTAAAAAAGGCTTCGGACGGATCTTTGGTGGTGCGGTTCGCTGATGGCACTTTGACCACATTGTCTGGTGGGCTAATCAATATGGATCTCATTTCAGCTTCTGTCGCAGTCAAGAACGCAACCTGGTCGGGAAAAGCCATAAAACCAGCAGTCACGGTGAAAGCTGACGGAAAGATTCTCAAGGCGGCAACTGACTATACGTTGGCGTACCGCTCCAATACGGCCATTGGAACTGGGGAAGTAACAATCACCGGAAAAGGCAAGTACGTAGGCACGACAAGAGCTACCTTCACCATCGCTCCCAAGAATACGAAGGTGAAGAGTCTCAAAGTTGGAAAGAAAAAGATCACTGTCAAATGGTCAAAAGTATCTGCAAAGCAAAAGGTGACCAATTACCTGGTCTACTACCGAGTGAATAAAAAGGAAAAATGGAAAGCTCTGAAGGTCGCCGCCAGTAAGTCGGCTGTGACTATCAAGAAGTTGAAAAAGTCGGCTAAGTATCAAGTCAAAATCATCACCCAGAAGAAAGTATCAGGCCAGATATTCTCTTCTGCGGCCTCCGCGACCAAGACCTCAAAAAAGGTGAAATAGCTTTTGCCTATACCCCTCGCAGATCAGGCCTGAATGCCGTCGGCCTCACCGGCTACCGTCATTCAATGTCCAATTCATCTTCCAGCATGCCTGCGGTGACGATGAGCCCGCGGGCGATGGCTCCTCGCAGCGGCAGCGGAATAGTGAACTGGTCATCGCCAACCTGTTCCAACAATCCGGCCTGTTCCAGATGCCTGAGTTTGCGCAATACCCGGGAGCCAAGCATTTGGTCAATGGGCTGATTCCCCAAGTCGGGCGCGTCAAGCCCTGCGGCCACTTCCACCAGCCGCGCCAAAGCGAGCGCAACCACCCGATCCTCATAGAACCCCCAGTGGCGCAGGTCGTGGGTGAGCACCCCGGCGACGAAGAATCCGATGATCATCTCTGCAACCTCCGCCGGCGGAAGCGAGGCAGCAGACCAGTTGAGGGCGGCTGGTCCGGGGCGCACCCTGGTCGAGGTGTTCTCGATCACCCCAACGGCTCGCAGCGCATCCCACCAGGATGCGAGCAGCGGAACGTCCTGCATCGACATCGCGTAGACGGTGGACGACGTCGGCAGCGCTGTATCGAGGCCAGGAAGGGACACATCGTCGGGCTGATGCGGCGGCCGCTTGTTAACGCCGACAGCATTGACGCCCAGCATCGCGGCCGCCTCCGCGATGTCGACACGCCTAACCCCTCCGCTGGGCGACGTCGCCCGGCCGCGGCCGATCCACTCCAGCAGCCGGGGCACCATCGCCACAACCCGGGTCGCAGCGAACGCTGCCCGGCGCTCTTCTGGGTCGATCCGGTCGGCGGCTTCGATGATGTCGGCTAGCGGATTCAACGGCGACCCGACCTCGTCCAGAGCTTCCTCGACCGTGGCGTGGGCATCCTCCCACTCCAAGTCATTGTCAACGGTATCCATCCGATAGTGGACATAGTCATGCAGCACACATAAGGACGCCTCGGTCAATCCGGGTGTGGCTTCTTCGTCAAATTCCATGATGTCATCGACCAGGCATTCCACACCCCGGGGAGTGTGCGGG
>JAITSW010000184.1 GCA_031287505.1 Propionibacteriaceae bacterium | reverse complement strand
ACGGCTACACCGCAGTTGCCCCCGATCTCATCCCCACCGGCGAAATCATCGATGTGGCTGGCACCGCATTCGATTTTAGACAGCCGCGGCGCATTGGCGAAGCGCGGGCCGCCGGCGCTGCGGCCGGCACCCTCCCGTGCGCCGGATTCGACAACAACTTCTGCGTGCGCGGCACCGGCCTGCGCGAACAACTGCGTTTGACAAGCCCCGACGGCCTGCAGCTCACCGTTATCTCAGACACTCCGGGCATCCAGATATACGACGGCTCTGGTCTAGCCGAAACGGCCGTTTCCGGGCAAGGCACGCCTTTCGAGGCCTTCGCCGGAGTGGCCATCGAGCCCCAAGAGTACCCAGATGCCCCGAACCAGCCGACCTTCCCGTCCACGGTTCTGCGTCCGGGCGGAGAATACCGCCGCACCACCCAGTGGCTGCTCTCCCAGGTCTAGTTTTCCGTTAGAGACGCTAATTCCGCCCCAGCATCGTCACCCCGAAGGTTTTCGGATCGGCGGACGGCTGCGCGTCGGCATCGGTATACGGACGGGCGTTGCCCAGCCAGCGGGCGAGCTGAGCCCCTGAAACGACCCGATACGGGAAGGCGGCTCTTCCAGCCACCCGCTCTAGCCGCCCAACATCGAGATTTGGCCCGGCGGAAACCACCAAATTCCCAAAGCGCCGACCCTTGATAGTTGCCGGATCTGCCGCAAAAACCACCTGTCCAAAAAGCTCGGCCACGCCGGCCACCAATCGCCTAGACCAGGCAAACGGAGCTTTGTCGGTGAGATTTAGCGCCAACGTCCCCTCTGGTTTTAGCACCCGGACGACAAGGGCGAGCCACTCCAAGCTGGTCAGCTCGGCAGGCACCTGGGCGCCATTGAAAGCATCTTGGATAATCAAGTCGGCGTAGTTCTCCGGCATGGCGGCCAGCCCCGACCGCCCGTCAACTGGCCGCACTTTTATCCCGGAATTCTTTGGCAGCGGGGCAACCGCGCGCACTGCGGCAATCAGGCCGGCATCTGGCTCGAGCACAATCTGCGCCGAGGTGGGGCGGGTAGCAGCCACATATCTGGGCAACGTCAGCCCGCCACCGCCCACATGGACCACTCGGACACGCTCTTGGGGCGGCGCAAGCTGGTCGATGACCTCGGCGATGCGCTGGACGTAGTCAAACTCCAGGTAGGCCGGATTGGAGGTATCGACAAAAGACTGGTCCGTGCCCCCAATGCGGACGAACCACCCACCTGGACGCCCCCGATCTGGGATGAGCCGGGGATCTGGGCTGTCCTTAGCCATGGCTGCTCCTTCGCTCAAACCAGGTCGTCACTTTACCCGCCCCCGCAGGCAGCGTGACAAGTTATACGTCCCCCTGACACGCCCGTTCCAGATAGCGTGGCAAGTTATACATCCCCTTGTCACGCCCGCTGACACGCCTGACAACTATTACGTTCCCCTGACACACCCATCTCCTGGCACGCCGGGAATTCGTTAGAATCAACCATATGCCGCTAAAACTGGCGTTCGTCTCGATGCACACCTCCCCCGCCGCCCAACCTGGTTCCGGGGACGCGGGCGGCATGAATGTAGTCGAGCGGGCTCAGGGAGAGCATTTGGCCAAACTTGGCCACCGGATTGAGCTCATCACCCGCCGCTCATCACCTGATCAGCCAGACATCGTCGAATTGTCCGACGGCGTTTTCCTCAGGCATTTGGACGGCGGCCCGGCCGCGCCTTTGGCCAAAAGCGCTATTGACGCGCATATCCCGCAGTTTTCGGCGAATATCGGCAAGCTTGGGGGCTTTGACGCCATCCATTCGCACCACTGGATGTCGGGAGTGGCCGCTTTGCCTTGGGCGAAAACTTGGGGCATCCCGCACGTCCAGAGTTATCACTCCGTCGCGGCGCTGCCAAACTCCGGGCTATCCGAAGGCGAGCCTCCCGAATCAAGCGCCCGGGTTGCCGGCGAAGCCCAATGCGCCCGCGAGTCTAATGCCATCGTCGCCATCAGCGCGGCCGAGGCGCATACCGTTATCTCGCGTTGCGGCGCTACCCCTGATCGCGTTCACATCATTCATCCCGGTGTCGATCATGCGCTGTTCCACCCGCCGGGTGTTGGCCAGGCTCGCCCGGCAGCGAAGGGGACATCGGGTTATGTGCTCTTCGCCGCCCGCCTACAGCCCCTCAAAGCCCCTGATCTGGCCATTCGGGCGCTGGCAGAAGTACCCGCGCAAATCCGTCCGCGTTTGGTCGTCGCCGGCGATGTTTCGGAAGATTTCCGCGCCTACGAAGCCGAATTGCTGGCGCTGACGGCGTCCCTAAATTTAAGCGGCCAAGTCGATTTCACCGGCCCGCTGCAACGCCGGGAGTTGGCCCGTTTGATGCGCGGCGCGCAGATCACCCTCGTCCCCTCCTATTCCGAAACCTTCGGGTTGGTAGCCCTGGAAGCGCAATCCAGCGGCACACCGGTTATCGCCTCCTCGGCTGGCGGGCTGCGCGAGGCAGTTGCACACCGCGAGACCGGCTATTTGATGGATTCCCGCGAACCAGCCGATTGGGGCCGGGCAATTGTCAGCCTGCTCTCTAACGCCGAACTGCTAGCCGCCATGGGGACGGTGGCCCGGGTACATGCCCGCCGCTTTCAGTGGCGCTGGGCAGCACTGCAACTAGAGGACCTGTATCAAAAACTCATCAGCCAAGGCGCATCGGCATGACCTGGCTTGAATCTGCGAAACGCCCGGTCTTTTTCCATGCCCACCCCGACGATGAAACCCTCGCAACCGGTGGGCTGATAGCCGCGTTTTCCGATGCCGGAGCTGCAGTCGCGGTGGTGACTGCCACCCGCGGGGAAGCTGGAGAGGCCACCGGACAAGTCGCCCAAGAACTCGCAGGCACCCCGGATCCCAAGGCCGCCTTAGCAGCCCTGCGCGAAAGCGAGCTGCTGAGCGCGTTGGCCGAGTTGGGTGATGTCACCCAGGCGTTCTTGGGATGGCCGCCGGCCAGGGCAGCCGGACGTCCAGCACGCGTCTACGGGGATTCTGGAATGAGCTGGATTTCGGACGGGGTGGCCGGCCCGGACCCGGCCGCCGAAGACACCGCCTTTTCGCTCGCGCCGCATGCCGAACCAGTGGCAGATTTGGCCGCCTTTCTCTCGGTTTTCCGCGCAGATGCCCTAATTGGCTATGACGAATACGGTGGCTACCTCCACCCAGACCACGTCACTTGCCATGAGGTTGCCAAACAGGCTGCGAAAGCGGCGGGCATCCCGCGCTGGGAGATCGTTTCGCGGGAATACCTGGGCGCAAACCGCTTACCCACTGGGGCGGTCACCGTTGGGTTTGAGCGCTATCGCCCCCGGATTTGCGCGGCGCTGCGGTGTTATCGCAGCCAGCTCTCGCTCAACGGTGAGACAATTGCACATGTGGGCGGGCAGCTTCAAAGGTTACCCCTATCCGTGACCATGAAACTGCCATCCGCCGACAGCGCGTAAACCCGACTATCCAAGGAAGAAAATGATAAAGCACGTAGTGATGTGGACTTTTGCCGATGAAGCCGAAGGTGCCTCAAAAGCCCAGAACCTCACCGAATCCAAGGCCCGCCTAGAAGCCCTCGGCGATTTGATCCCCGGCATCGAGGGCTTCGAAGTGGCTATTGCCCAGGACGGACTAGAGCACAGCCACGATCAGATCCTTATCTCCGCATTCGATTCTGTTCAAACGTTGAAGGCCTATGCCACCCACCCCGCACATTTGGAGTATGTCGCCTGGTTGACTCCCCGCCGCACTGGCCGCGTCGTCATCGACTATGAGGTATAAGCGCAAAACCCAATAGGATTAGGTGGGCAAAACTCACGGAGGAATAAATGGGACCGATCTCGCGCAGGGCGGCATTAGCTGGTTTTTCGGCGCTCGCGGTGGCGGGCTGCTCTACCAAGCAGCCGCCACCCCCGGCGGGCTATCCGGCGGCGGCAAACACCCCCAGCCCGCAACCAGAGCCCAGCCCCACCGAAATAGTCGACACCACTCCCCGCTGGCCGCTCACCGGCGTGCCGCTCAAACCTGGCGAAGAAAGCAAAGCCGCCCACGCCGCCGTCGGAGCCAAGGTGCCGATCGAGAAGCGCTCCTTCCCGCAGACCGGTGTGGACAAAGCCGACATCGTCTTTGTCGAGTCTCAAGGCGATTCCTACGACGTGACGCGCGCGTGTGCCGTCTTCCATTCCAACTTCCCAAAAGAGGGGGCAAATCCGATTCGCTCCACCCGCCCTGTCGATGTGCCGCTCTTGGCCCCCCTCAAAGCGGTGTTGGCCTGCTCGGGGGCTTGGCCGTGGGTGCTCAAATACGTCAAGAGGCAAAAAAAGTACATTGAACTCCGCGAGAAGTATGGAGACCGTTCCGACCGCTGGAAGTACACGCCGGGACTTCGTCCGTGGTGGTCCGGCGGCGCCAAGGAAGACAAGGGAATCGTGGCGATCCCGGGAAACCTCTCCCGAGACGCCAAACTCTCCCCCGGGGTAATCCCGCCGGTATATCTGCCCTACGCCTTAACCGACGCGGAAGTCTCCACCGCGAACGGCACCGCGGCTAAGCAGGTCACCATTCCTTACCAGGGCTCTTGGCAAGAAGACCATCGCTGGGATTGGAATGCCAAGAAGGGCGTCTGGCAGCGTTCAATCAAGTTCTACAAATCCAAGTGGGCAAAATGGGTTGTCCGCAGCGGCGCGCGCGTTGAAACCCCCAACGCGCTCATCATCGCAGCCCAGTGCAATATGGAAGCACCGAAAGGCAGTACCCACAAAGAGCCGGTCTATGAGATTATCAACGCCCAAGGTAAGTTCTACTACTTCCACGGCGGCAAATACGTGACCGGCACTTGGACGAAGGGGGAGATTCAAGAGCTTTTCAAGTTTGTGCTCGACGACGGCACCCCGCTGAAGATGGCTCCCGGAAGAACCTGGGTAGACATGCCGCAGCCAAAAGCCAAGCTGAAAATCGTTTAGCTTAGCTCACCCCACCACCCGTAGAGAACCCATGAAAGAAACCCCCAAGAAACGCGTCCTCTTCCTCTTCTCCGACACCGGAGGCGGCCATCGCGCCGCGACAGAGGCGATGATAGAAGCCCTCGATTTGGAATACCCGGGGGCGTTCACGACCGCTGCGGTGGATTTCCTGCGCGACTACTTCCCCAGCCCGCTCAAATACGCTCCCGAGATTTACAGCAAGCTCTCTAAAGTTCCGTCGGCGTGGGGGCTGCCTTATGAAGTGATGGACGGAGGCCGCCGGGTTCGCACCGTCACCAAAGTCGCCTACCCCTACATCCGCCGGGGCATGCAGCGGCTGCTGCGGGAAAACCCCGCCGACTTGATCGTCTCGGTGCATCCGTTGGCAAACAACACCTTGGTCCGCTCGATGAAGAAGCACCCCAGCCCTTTCATCACCGTGGTCACCGATATGGTTTCCACCCACGCTTTTTGGTTTGACCGCCATGCCGACTTGGTCGTCGTGCCCACAGATTTGGCGAAATCCCGCGGCATTCACTTCGGCATCTCCGAAGGAAATCTGCGGGTGATCGGGTTGCCGGTGGCAGACAAATTCAACCAGCCGATGGCTAACCGGGCCGCTTGGCGGCGTTCACACGGTTGGGATCGCGACATCCCGGTGGCCTTGCTGGTCGGCGGCGGCGACGGCATGGGTCCGGTACTCCGGGTGGCGAAAGCCGTCAACAATGCCGAGGTGCCGATACAACTGGCCGTCATCTGCGGTCGAAACGCTTCTTTGAAAGCCGATCTGGAAGCGATCAACTGGAAGATCCCCGCACATATTTACGGGTTCACCACCGAGATGCCACAATTCATGGGGGCGTCCGACATTTTGGTCACGAAGGCCGGGCCTGGGACTATCTGCGAGGGATTCATCTCCGGTCTGCCTATCATCCTCTATGCGCGCCTCGACGGCCAAGAGGAGGGCAACGTCGACTACGTCGTACAGCATAAGGCGGGCGTTTGGGCTCCGCGTCCGCGCGAAGTGGTGGACGCGCTCCAAGACTGGGTGGCGAACCCGGCGCACCGGGCCGCTGCCGCCAAAATCTCCCGCTCGCTGGCACGCCCCCGGGCAGCCCGCGAGATTGCCGCGGTAATCGCCGAGCAGTGCGGCGTGGCGAAATAGCGGGTATCGATGAGCAGCGAACCAGACAAAAACAACAGTCCGCTCGATGACAAGCCGCGCGAGCTTTCATTCTCGCTGCCGCAAGTGTTGGGTGGCGCTTTAGCCGCTGCCACCGCGGCGGCGATCGGCTCCACCTTGGGTGTGGCAGGCACCATCATCGGCGCGGCGGTGGCCAGTATCATCGGCGCTGTCGGCGGGACGCTCTACACCGTTGGCATCACCAAGACTTCGAAGAAGGTGGGCTCGGCACTCTCACGCGGGGTTGAGCTTATCCGCTCCGACTCGGCTGCTGCCAACCCAGGCGAAGAGGCCGGCGGTGACACTCAGACCGAAATTCTCCCAGCCGCGGACGAGACAGCGCTCCCCAACCCCGCAAACGGTCAAAAGCTTCAACAGGCAGCTGAAGAGGCAGAACTCCTTGAGCTGGGGATCGGCGAAGCTGACCTAGAAGAGACAAAGCTCCCCGAGCTGGAGATCGGCGGAACTGACCTAGAAGAGACAGAACTCCCCGAGCTGAGGATCGGCGAAGCTGACCCAGAAGAGACAGAAGCCGCCCCAAAGGAGAGCCTGCGCACCGCAGCGCTAGTGCGTGTCATCGTCGTCGGTATCGCTATCTTCCTGTTGGCCTTCACTGCGATAACCGGCTGGGAGATGCTCACCGGCCGTTCCCTAAGCGGCCAAGAAGGAACAACCATCGGCGGATTGGCAGTCCCGCCGGCGCATCTTCCCGGCGATGTCGATGCGGGTGCGGGGTCTCAAACACCCCCAACCCCAGATCCGGTGACGAGCCCGTCCACCAGTGCCCCGGTTTCTCCCGACCCCAGCTTGTCCCCCTCGCCGGATCCGTCCGAGTCTTCGTCAGAATCACCCCCCGCCGAGTCGGCCTCTCCCAGCCCAAAGCCTTCCGAAGAGCCCTCGACCACGCAGCCCGAGACTCCCTCCGGTTCGGAATCTGCTACCCCGACGACCTTGGAAACCCCCGACACCCCGTAGCCGCGACAGCTGCGAATCTCGCGGAAAACAGTTTTCCGCCGACATGCCCGGCGGCTTGGACCTCACTCCCATTCGATGGTGCCCGGCGGCTTGCTCGTCACGTCAAGGACTACCCTGTTTACCTCCGGCACCTCATTGGTGATGCGGGTGCTCATCTTTTCCAGGACGTCGAATGGCAGCCGACCCCAGTCGGCCGTCATGGCATCTTCGCTGGTGACCGGGCGCAGAACGATGGGATGGCCGTAAGTACGACCATCACCTTGAACCCCCACCGAGCGGACGTCGGCGAGCAGCACCACCGGGAACTGCCAGATTTCGGCGTCCAACCCGGCAGCCGTCGTCTCCTCGCGGACTATGGCGTCGGCGGCACGCAGGATGCGCAGGCGTTCGGCGTCAACTGCGCCGACAATGCGAATACCCAAGCCCGGGCCCGGGAAGGGATGGCGGTCAACGATGACACCGGGCAGCCCCAGCTCGCGGCCCACCTGGCGGACTTCGTCTTTGAACAGCGTGCGAAGCGGCTCTACCAACTCGAAACGCAGGTCTTCGGGCAACCCGCCGACATTGTGGTGGCTTTTAATGTTGGCAGCGCCTTCACCGCCGCCAGATTCGACGACGTCTGGATACAGAGTTCCTTGGACTAGGAATCTCACCGGATCGCCATCAGCTGCCTCGGCGATGACCTCCCGCTGGGCGGCTTCAAAGACGCGGATGAACTCACGTCCGATGATCTTGCGCTTCTGCTCTGGGTCTCCAACGCCTTCGAGGAAGTCCAGGAAGCGCTTTTGAGCAGCCACCGTTTTAAGCCTTGCGCCGGTGGCCGCCACAAAATCTTGCTCGACTTGTTCGCGTTCTCCAGCGCGAAGCAAGCCATGGTCTACGAAAACGCAGGTTAGCCGGTCGCCGATGGCCCGCTGCACGAGTGCGGCGGCCACCGCGGAATCGACACCGCCGGAAAGCCCGCAGATTGCCCGGCCGGTGCCGACCTGGGCCCGAATCCGGGCCACTTGTTCATCCACAATCGAATTGGCCGTCCACGAGGGGGAACACCCGGCAATGTCGTAGAGGAAATGTTCCAGCACTTTTTGCCCAAACTGGCTGTGGGCAACCTCGGGATGCCATTGCACGCCGGCTAACCGGCGTTCGCGATTCTCAAACGCCGCCACCGTGGCGCGCGGAGAGCAGGCATTCAGCGAGAAACCCCCGGGGACTGAAACCACCTCGTCCCCATGAGACATCCAGGAGGTAAGGGTGGAAGGCAGTCCGCTGAGCAGCTTGCCCTCGTTCAAAACACTGACTTCGGTGCGCCCAAACTCGCGCTGGCCGGTCTGGGCGACCTGCCCGCCCAAGGCCTGCGCCATCGCCATAAAGCCGTAGCAAATACCCAATACCGGGACGCCGGCTTCAAGCAGGGCGTTATCAAGTTGCGGCGCTCCCGGCTCATACACCGAGCTCGGCCCGCCAGATAGGACAATCGCCTTCGGGTTTTTGGCGAGGATATCAACGGCGGGCATACTATGTGGAACAATTTCCGAGTAAACCTTGGCTTCCCGAACCCGGCGGGCGATCAACTGCGCGTACTGCGCCCCGAAATCAACGACCAAAACCAAGTCATGCACAGTTCCCATGGGGTGAATCTTAGTGGCTCCCCGCAACACTTCGCGGCGTTCAATATCAGCGGGCATCTTGGCCTGCGACATCATTACCCCAAGCTGGGAATTCGTGATAGCGTTTGGCACATGTTCAAAACGGCTGTGGCGTCTGTGTGTTGTTGCGCCATGCCGTCGGCGGCTTGTTGTCGTATGCGCTAAGCAACTACGCAAACCTCCAAAGCGGCTCTCTTGAGTCGCTTTTTTTATGCCCAAGTAACACAAAATCCCACCCAAATTCAACGTAATAATGAAAAATATTGCGTATTACAACGACGCAACCGAACTCATCGGACGTACCCCGCTGGTCAAGGTCAACAAGCTCTACGGCGACAGCTTGGCCACCGTGCTGGCGAAACTGGAGTTCTACAACCCGGCCAACTCTGTCAAAGACCGCATCGGCGTCGCAATCGTCGACGCGGCTGAAGCCTCCGGCGCCCTCAAGCCCGGTGGAACCATCGTCGAGGCGACCTCTGGCAACACCGGTATCGCATTGGCTTTCGTGGGCGCTGCCCGCGGCTACAAAGTAATCATCACCCTCCCAGAGACGTTCTCCAAAGAACGCCGGGCCTTGCTGCGGGCTTTCGGTGCCGAACTCATCCTCACCCCCGGCGCAGACGGCGTTCCCGGCGCTATCGCCATCGCAAAGAAGATCGTGGAAGAGACTCCCGGCGCCATCCTCGCCAGCCAGTTCACCAATCCCGCCAACGTTGAAATCCACCGCAAGACGACGGCTGAAGAAATCTGGGCGGACACCGAAGGCCAGGTTGACTACCTAGTTTCCGGCATCGGCACCGGCGGCACCATCACCGGTGTTGGCCAGGTGCTGAAGTCCCGCAAGCCCCAGGTGCAGATCATCGCCGTTGAGCCGGCCGAATCCGCCGTTATATCGGGCCAGCCAAAGGGGCCGCACAAGATTCAGGGCATCGGCGCCGGCTTCATCCCCGAGATCCTCGACCGCAGCGTCATCGACGAGATTCTGCCGCAACCCTCCGACACCGCTCTCGAGTGGGCTCGCCGCGCCGCCAAAGAAGAAGGCCTGCTGGTGGGCATCTCCTCCGGCGCGGCGCTGGCTGCCGCCGGTGAGCTTGCCGCCCGCCCAGAAGCCGCGGGAAAGACCATCGTCGTGATCATCCCATCGTTCGGCGAGCGTTATCTCTCCACCGTCCTCTACCAAGATCTTCTCGACTAGCGGCAGCCTGTTGGCGTCAAAGGCGTGAACAGCCTCTTGGACGCCGGTGAGAACAGCCCCGTCCCGGCTGCTCCGTCCGGGACAGGGCTGTTCTCTAGGCTGAGGTGTTGTTCTTCTAGAGCTCAGGCTCCAGGTATTCTCGCCTCAGCGGGTAGAATAGTGGAATCGGACGAAGTTGGTTGCCCGTCCTCCGTTCGCCCAACCAACAGTTCAGCGGGGTAGAATCCGCAAAGACCGGCTAGCGGGCCAGACAACCTCGGTAAGGGATTATGCAGCAGTTACTCAAAGCCGCGTGGGCGCGGATGCAAGAAGATCTCGATACCGCCATGCGCGAAGATCCAGCTGCTTCCTCCAAGTTGTTGGTGGCCATCTGCTACCCGGGGGTGCATGCCGTTTGGGCGCACCGCGTTTGCCACCGGCTTTGGGTCAGGCAACCCGGCCTGCGCCCGCTGGCCCGGGTGCTGTCGCAGCTAGCCCGAAATCTCACCGGGGTTGAAATCCACCCCGGAGCCACCATCGGACGGCGCTTCTTTATCGACCACGGCATGGGGGTGGTCATCGGCGAAACCGCCGAGATCGGCGAAGACGTCCTGATGTATCACCAAGTGACTTTGGGAGGGCGTTCGCGCGGCAACTTCAAACGCCACCCGACCATCGGCAACCGGGTGCTCATCGGAGCCGGCGCCAAGATAATCGGCCCAATCCACATCGGAGACGACACCAAAATCGGTGCCAACGCGCTAGTGGTAAAGGATGTGCCTGCCAACGCCATCGTCACAGGCATCCCAGCCAACACGAATCCGGCTGACATCGTCGCCTAGCCGCGCCTGGTCCTTCCCAGTCCTCGCTCAACAGGCCGCGGCGTCCCATCCTAAAAGAGCCGCCCCGTAGATGGCAGATTTGTCGGCAAATGCTGAAGGGGTAATTTCTGGGAGGGGCTGGATCGGGAGCCTTGCCGCTGTGGCTTTGGCCAGCGGGGTGAAAAGAGCCGGGCCGGCCAGGGAGAGGCCGCCGCCTATTACTATGCGGGTTTTCCCCAGCAGCCGGACGATTTGGCTTAGCAGATCGGCTAGGCCCGCTATTGCGGTATCCCAGATTTCGATGGCTGTCGGGTCGCCGGCTTGGACTTTCTCCAGCACTTCGACTGCTCCGGCCACCTGTTGGCCGCTGAGCGCTGAGTAGCGGCGGGCGATACCCGCTGCCGAGGCGTAAGTTTCCAGGCAACCGCGTCCGCCGCAGGCGCACAGCTCGCCGCTGGTGGCGCTGCCGTGGCCTACTTCGCCGGCAGTGCCGGAGTTAGCCAGAATTTCGCCGTTGTGGACGATGGCGCTGGCTATGCC
>JAITSW010000178.1 GCA_031287505.1 Propionibacteriaceae bacterium | reverse complement strand
ACTGCCAATCAGAGAACTGGCAACTAACGTGATTGACACAAGTACCGACAATCCGGCGCGCACCATCCTGGTCATGTTCAACACCTCTTTCACTTGCATGTTTGGGAAGCACTGTTTATCGCAGACCAGGCAGACATATATTGGCCGTACAATCTGCGCAGGTCCGGCTGATACTGGGCACTAGCCCGTTTCACATCAAACGTCAGCGTATGCTCGTCGGCGGAGTACAGACCGGTCCAGTCCATGTTGGTTGTGCCGGTTATGAAACGACCGTTGTTGTTTGTCGGCGGGCCAACCATCACCAGTTTGGTGTGCAGCTGAACGCTGGTGCATTTCACAATAGAGTTGAATTTCTTGGAACTCGTCCCGGTGAGATAAGTCTTCATTTTCTTCAACACATCGGATTCGATCTTGTAGGCGCCGCCCGTTTGCGAGAGTAGGACTTGGAGATTGCATCCCCGGCTCACAAGGCTTTGCATCGATTTCGCCACTTCGGCCGCCCTCGCCGAAGTGATCTTAAACATCGCAATTCGCACCTGGTTGTCTACCGTGCAATCGACGCTGTCCATGGCCGCAATATAGGGATCAATGACCGACCTGCGCTGTGGAGAAAATGTCACAAATGTCCCACGTCCGGAATCGGTTCCGTGGGGATTGAGGAAATCAACCCATCTCTTGCTTTCCAGTTTCGGCAGCGATTTCTTCAAGTTGACAGATTTCGTGAAGTTCACCGCAGGCGCGGTGGGGAACTTGGTGTTTTTGGCACAGCCGCTGCGACTGCACTCAGCCATGCCCGAGTAGCGTACATCGAACCACTCATAGAGTTTCTTGTCGTTGTATATCAACGTGGAATCCTGAATGTAGGTGCGCATATTCGAACGCGACCAGTTTCCCGATGACGACCAGACAATGGGCTTGGCTTTGCCAATGCTCCGTGGAGCAGTCGAATTGTCGTCCCAGATCGTATCGCTGATTGCCATAAACTTTTCGTGGTCTAAAGTATCCGAGTCCTTGGTGGGAGCTGCGATGCTGAAACAACCTCTGCGGCAATACTGGATGGCACCAGACGTTGGAGAGGTGAAGCCTTTGAAGCCGGCAAGCTTCTTCAGCCTCTTCTCAATCAGATTGGTGACGTAAGAAGTCGCCGGCTTTTCAAGGACGATACCGATCCTGACATTGCGGTTCTTCGCAACCCATTCGAGCGCATTCCAGATAACCTCGGTGTCAGTTTCAGGGCTTGAACCATATGAGGTAGATGTGTTGTACCCGCTGTTATCGGTGTTTTGCAGGCCGGGCTTGTTCAAAGTGCCGATGGCGCGCACGTAGTACATGGCAATCCGAATTTGCGCGTTCTGACGCGCACCGCAAATCACCTGGGCGATTTTCTTCGGATAGTCCCAAGGAGCATTGTTCTCGTCGCCAGAACCCCTTAGGTCGCGATCGTCAATCGTGAAAAAAGCCTCGTAGGATCGCGGTGGTTCGGTAAGCGTTGGGCATTTGCTCGTCGTCGGCATCGCAATTGAAGCGCGGCTGTCCACATCAAATGTTATCGCGTGAGAAGTTGCCGGGATCGCGGTAGCTACCACTGCAAGCGATAGCACCAACACCAAACACGAACGAAAACGAAGGATTCTTCTCAGCATTCATTCAGTCTAGCATTTGCGAATCACCTCATTAGCGCTCCCTAGTGCCCCACTCTCGTGTTCAGTGAGACACAGAAGTTACAGGACATAGTTGAGTCTGATCCGCAGCCTCGGATACAACTAGCTTCGTTTTAAGAAGAAAGATGTCTCCTACTGGGCTAGAATCTCTCTTAATTATGGTATTTCAGGCAGGTGGCAGTGCTCTTTCCCGGCTGAAGCAGCGCCTCTCGGGCTCTTCAGGGCCGAAAGCTGAGAGTGCCGAATGGCAGACTCTTGTTTTTGACCTGTATGACAAAGTGTCTGATGCCGTTAAGGAGCTCACCGATCATGATGTTTTCTTGGTTTATGGTTCTTTGCTAGGGGCGGTAAGAGAAGGTGGTTTCCTAAGCCACGACTACGATTTTGACTGCGCTTATGTTTCTGGGCACACAGATCCGCATTTTGTGCGACTGGAATTCACTGCGTTGGCCTTTGAATTGCAGAGGCGCGGGTTCAATGTCGAAGGCCGCTATACGTGTATTCATATCTGGGACGCGGATCGTAAAGATCGAATAGATCTTTACTACCTCTACTTCGACAACGAAGGGGTCTTGCAGTTTCCCTTCGGGGTCGCCGGCGTTATTGATTTTGTTGTCGAGGATTGGCAGGGAACGCGGGAGGTTCTCTTCTCGGGGAAGAATGTCTTGGTTCCATCGAACGCGGAGAAGCTGGTTGAGGTGATGTATGGCCCGAATTGGCCGATACCGGATCTCAACTGGGATTGGGGGCAAAAGCGGCGTATCCGCTCTCCTACTGGACGGATGCTACGTCGAGACGCATTGCGGCTCAGTTGGCAGGACTTCTACAAATTCAACCGGTTTGATTCTCCATCGAGTTTTGCCCTGTTCGTTTCCAAGACTATTCAGCTTCCAGGACGTGTCGTCGATATTGGCTGCGGAGATGGGCGGGACGGCGAGTACTTTGCCGGACTCGGCCTTGAGGTACATGGTCTCGATTGGTCCGAGAATGCGCTGGAAATTGCTTCGGGAAGAGTGCCTGGCGGTAGTTTTTCTGTGGTCAATTTCAATGATGGGTCGGATGCGGTGGCTTCTGCTATACGCACCAGCCGCAGTGTTACCCCGACGCTTTTCTACGGACGCTTCCTGTTGCACGCGATCTTTGTGAAAGCCCAAGAAGACCTTCTTAATGCGATCTCGGACGTTGCCGTCCCCGGGGATTGCATAGCACTCGAATTTCGCGGGTTGGCGGATGCGGATAGGCCACACAATCGTCCCTGGATGGTCTATCGCCGTTTCATCAACCCGGAGCAAGTGCGGGAACAGTTGGGTGAACGTGGTTATGAGATCGTCTCCGACGTCGGGGGCACGGGCTGGTCGCCGCTTGGCAAGGAAGACCCATATCTTCATCGTATTATTGCCAGGCGATGAGTTATTCTGCGATTTGCCGGTCGGTGCCTTTTATTCGCCAGGAGGTTGCTTGACTAGGTGAGCGCGAACGATCACAACGACAACGGCGACGGCCGCCGCCGCGACACACGCGCCCACAAGAATCCAAACCGGGAAGCCGGATTTATCGCCGTCCGGATCATCTGGATCGAGTGAGGGAGCAGGCGAGGCAGAAATCCCAGACTCGGACACGGTAGGGGCTGCCGACTCAGTGTCCACCGCTGAGGGGGTAGGTGACGGAGAGGCGCTGCTTGGCGGTAAACTCTCGCCTTTTTCTTCAAACACAGGCGGCTCTTCGTCGTCGCCGCTCCACGTGGACCGCTCTGGAGCACTCCACTTTCCCTTGCCATATGCGAATTGGTAAGTGCCTCCCTGAGTTTGACCATCAGCGCGGTCGATACGGTACTCGACCGTGTAGGTGCCTTTTGGCAGATCGTTGTCTAGTTGCATCATCACTGCGGAACCCATATAGACCAGGTCTCCGACTGCTCTATTTCTGCCCTGTTGATCTAGAACCAAGATCTTCACAACATCCTGCTCAACCGATTCGTCAAAGGAAAGTGTGACCCACCCCGGGCGTTCGGTAGTTTCAGAGTGCGGTTCTGGATCCGAGACAACCAGTTCGTTGGCATATGCGCTGGGACAGGCTAACGACACGAGAATCCCCGCGGCGATAAAGGAAAGAATCCTTTGGCGAATCTGCATTGGCCCACCTCAAACTAGGTTAGTAGGGTCGAGTATATGCCAAGCGGTGGTTTCGGCAGAAAATGGCAGATGGCACGGCTTGGCACCTCTATGGCTGCCTGAGAGTTCGCTGACAAAATACTTATCCAACTCGTAGGCCTCATCTCGTCGAGGCTATCGTTATCGCAAAGTTACGATGAATCGAAGGGGAAGTCGATGCACCGCGTAGTGTTTTTTTCGCGCGCTCTTGTTGGGTTCGCGCTTACCCTGGGGTTTGTCCTGGGCGCTTTGTCTTGGAATGTCCCGGAGGCGGCTGCCGCTAGGGCGGGAATGAAAGTGTCGATAAAGTCGACCGACACCACTTCCATTAATTTGAGTTGGGGCAAGTCTGGCATTAAGGGCGCCAAGGGTTTTCGAGTCAAGTATTCAACCAGCAAGAACATGAAGAACGCGTCCTACTATCCTTCCGCATCGAAGATCACATCTGCCCACTCGGTTACCATCTCGGGTTTGAAACCAGGAGTCAAATACTTCTTTCAGGTGGGAGTCTTCAACTCTAAGAAAAAGATGCTCACCGGTTGGGCTAAGGGCTCGACCCCGGCAAACGCGGTTACCAAGCGGCCAGGTGCCAAAACTAGAGTTGAAAAAGTCGGTTTGGAGAGCATTTCGGTGAGTTGGGGCAAATCGACTATTAGCGGTGCGTACGCCTATCGGGTGAGATATAGCACGTCTTCGTCTCTGTCGAGTCCGAAGTATTTTCCCTCATCCTCCAAGACCACAACTGCGCTCACTGCGACAGCCAATGGCTTAAAGGCGGGAACCAAGTACTATTTTCAGACAGCAGTTTTCAACAAGGGCGGCAAACAGCTTAGCGGATGGAGTTCGGGCTCCGCTGCCCCAAGCGCGACAACAACCTATCTTGGTATAAAACCCAAACTCGCCGCGATTGATTCCAGCAACATAAAGGTGAGTTGGGCGAAATCATCAATTTCAGGGACGGCAGGGTACCGGATACGGTATTCAGAGGCTTCCGCGATGACAGATGCAGAGTATTTCCCCTCCGAGACGGGGAAAGTGACAACACTGTCGGCGACAGTCAACGATCTGAAGCAGGTTACCAAATACTACTTCCAAGTGGCTCCGGTAAATAAGTCGGGAAGCCTACTCAGCCAGTGGTCTAATGGCACCCCTGCTGAGGCAAGAACGCTAAAAGAGCAGATTTCGCTGAAGATTGCCTCTTATAACGTCCGTTGTTTCAATTGCTATAAAGGGGGGGCAAATGAGGGCACTTGGTATGAGCGCAGGGATGCGGTGGCTGCGACGGTTTTGAAGCAGAAGCCAGACATCATCGGTTTCCAAGAAGCGTCTCAGGCTTGGATTAAGAATGACGCTGGCACCAAGACGATCAACAAAGCGCAATTCAATGATCTGGTAGACCGGCTTGGCCCGCCCTACAAGCTAACCAACGAAAACCGCTCAAACTGCGTGGATGCCACTAAGTCATCTTCTTGTAAGTACAAATATCAGGGTGCATCGTTGGGAACTAAGATTGTCTACAATTCTGACAAGCTCGAATTGGTAAGCGAAGGGTCGTTGTTGCTCTCTACGTCATCAACTTCTGACCTCGATCGTTATGTTGCCTGGGCTGTTATGAGGGAGAGAGAGACTGGGAAGCGGTTCTTGTTTGCGGATGTCCATCTGGAGACATACACAACCGGTAACACTGAAAAGCATAACCTCAGGGTGAAGCAGACCCAAGAAGTGGTTGCCCTGCTCAAACAAAAGAACCCAGATAATCTTCCGGTGTTTATTGTAGGAGATCTGAACTCCTCTAAGTACACGCGACCGTCTAATGGGCCGTATGATTTATTCATTGGCGCAGGCTATGTGGATCCGCTTGGGAATTGTTATAAGTGCACAACCAAAACTGTCGGAGCGACGGTGGAGAAACGGATTCGCACTAATTTTGACAGCCATAACCAGTTCAAACTTCAAGCGCCGTATTACAACTACCCGAACGGGTCTTATCTGGACTACATACTCACTTCCAAGGGAGTGC
>JAITSW010000169.1 GCA_031287505.1 Propionibacteriaceae bacterium | reverse complement strand
TCCGCACGCTCTGGAGCTTCAAGGAGGTAATCCTTCGCCAGATTAATACCGACGGCCACCACAACCTTGTCGAATAGCTTCGCAGCGCGCGAAATAACGTCCAAATGCCCGAGGGTAATGGGATCGAACGACCCTGGGCAGACCGCAATCATGGTGCCCCCTTTCTTGGCTGGGCATTTGGCCGGGCTAAGCGAGATTAGGCGGTGGTCGCCAAATAGAGCGTGGTTTCACCGTATCCCCGCCGGGCATATTCCCGCATCTCGGCAGGCCATGACGGTGGGGCATCTCTCGACGAACGCTCAAGGATTACCAGCGCGCAAGGTCTAAGCCACTGACCTTCGATAAGCCTCCCCAAGTGCGCAGCCAATTTGCTATTTGGGACGGCGTAAGGTGGATCTACCCAGACAATATCGAAAGTCTCAGGTGGCGAAGCGGCGAGAAAGGCCTCGACCTTTCGAGTGGCGATGTTTACTCTCAGCCCGGTTCTCGCCTGGTTTTGGGCGATGACGCCCGCCACCGGCTTCTCGGCTTCCACCGCCCACACAGGTGCTGCTCCCCGACTGGCCGCTTCTAAGGCCACCGCCCCAGAACCGGCATAGAGATCAAGAAAACTGATGTCGTTCAGGGTTTCACCGGCACTGTCTCCGACCGTCCCACACCAATCCACGATGAGTTGGAATGCCGCTTCCCGCACTCGGGCAGCCGTAGGGCGGGTCATATCGCCTTTCGGGGTGACCAGCTGCCGCCCCTTAGCCCGTCCGGCAATGATTCGCGTCACAAGCCAAGCCTAGCCGTGGCTAGGGAAATGAGAACGATCCTAGGAACGCTCGAGCCAATCGGGCTCGGTTAATGCTTGGATTGCTTGGACGGCGTCCGAAAAGCCAGGGGTTAGGCACTGTGGATCACGTTTGACGGCCTCTAGGGCTATTTGACGGGCGTTTTCGATAATGTCGGCATGATCTAGCACCCGCAGCAGTCGCAGCGTGGAGCGGGTGCCAGACTGGCTCGCCCCCAAAACATCGCCTTCTTTGCGAACCGCGAGATCCAACTCGGCCAGTTCAAAACCATCTCTTGTGGCTGCGACGGCATTCAACCTGGCCTTTGCCTGAGCTGAATCAGTGGACGTCACGAGCAAGCACAGGCCGGGATAAGCTCCCCGGCCAATGCGTCCGCGCAGCTGATGCAACTGCGAAATGCCGAAATGGTCGGCATCTGAAATCACCATCATGGAGGCGTTGGGGACGTCCAACCCAACCTCGATGACGGTGGTTGCCGCCAACACGTCCACCTTGCCAGATGCAAAATCGGCCATCACGGCATCCTTCTCGCCAGCCGGAAGCTGCCCATGCAAAATCCCTAGCCGCAGCCCATTTAACGGCCCAGAACGAAGCTCGTCGTAAAGCTCGATGACACCTTTGCCCGCATCAACATCGGACGCCCCACGCCCCTTTGATTTTGCCTCCCCGATTCGCGGGCAGACGATGAACGCCTGCCTGCCTTGGGCTACTTCTTCGCGGACTCGTTCCCAGGCGCGGGACACCCAGGCCGGATGAGAACTCACATCTACCACAACAGTGTCGACATCTGCCCGCCCGGACGGAATCTCAGCGAGCGTGGAAACCTCCAAGTCGCCAAAAACAGTCATAGCCACCGAGCGCGGAATGGGTGTTGCGGTAAGCACAAGCGTGTGCGGCTTGGTTTGGGCTTTGCCGGCAATTGCGGCTCGCTGCTCCACGCCAAAGCGGTGTTGCTCGTCGATCACCACCAGGCCAAGCTCGGCAAACTGCATCTTTTCAGAGAGCAGGGCATGGGTGCCGATGACGATCCCCGCTTCCCCGCTTGCTGCCCGCAGCATTGCATTGCGCTTGCCAACTTGCGACATCGAGCCAGTGAGCAATACCACCTCAGTGCCTACCTGCCCAGAGCCAAGTAGCCCTGCTGAGGCGAGACCACCCATAAGGCGAGTGATCGTTTGATAGTGCTGAGTGGCCAAAACCTCGGTGGGGGCCAGTAATGCGGCTTGCCCGCCACCGTCCACCATGGCGAGCATGGCCCGCAGCGCCACCACCGTTTTACCGGAACCAACTTCGCCCTGTAAGAGCCTTTGCATCGGACGCGACTTGGCCAAGTCGTCGAAAATGGCCTGTGAAACTTCCTGCTGCCCAGTAGTCAGCTTGAACGGCAACTGGGCGTCGAGTGCCTGCAACAGCCCGCCGGCTGTCGGGAAAACTGCCATCGCCTGCTGATTGGCGGCCTCTTCCCGGCGGTAGGCCATGGTGAGCTGCGTCGCGAAGGCCTCGTCAAAACGCAGTCGTTTCGCACCCAACTCCGCCTCTTCCAAAGTGTTGGGACGGTGAACGCAATTGAACGCTTCGGCTTCGCCCACGACATTGGCGGCATCAAGCACCCACTGCGGCCAAGGATCGCCCTTGGGAAAGGTATCAAGCACGATGCGGGCACACTCGGCTACCTTCCACGTCTGTAATTTGGCCGATGCCGGATAAACGCCGACAAGTCCGCCCCGCACCAACGCGGCCATCCGGTCTTTTTCAGCCGAAACGCCGACGATCTGGCCAAGTTCGTCCAACATAACGAACTCGGGATGGCTCATCTGAAGTTGATCGCGAAAACTCCCGACCTTTCCCACAAAGAG
>JAITSW010000043.1 GCA_031287505.1 Propionibacteriaceae bacterium | reverse complement strand
CCGGCTTTGGACGGCGGCGGGTCGACGGTGTTGAGGGTGTTTTTCAAGGCGCAGTACACCGTCGCCTATGCTCCGGGCGTCCACGGCGCGTTCTCCGACGCGGTTCACCCGGATCTGGATTACGGGGCGCCCGTCCCAGCCGCCCCGTCGACGCCGGGTGATCCGGGCTATACGTTTGACGGCTGGTCGCCTTCCCCGGCGGGAACTGTGACGGCGGATGCGGTGTATACCGCGCTGTGGGCGTTCGACGACCCGGACCCGCTCGCGACCACCGGCGCCGACACAGCCGGCATGATCGGCATCGGCCTGTTCGCCACCTTCGGAGGGGGAGGCCTGCTCCTGGCCGCCTTACGCCGCCGCCGCAAGAAAACCTGAACCCCGCACCCCGACGCCGGCGGCGAAAGGACAACCTCTTGCCGCCGGTGCCCGGACACCCTAAGAAAACACCGGCCATCACCGGCCTCCCGGCAGTCGAGCACGACCACCTGCGGCCGGGGCTCGGCGGGGTGGTGTAGGCCGACGTCGGCTAACAGGACAGCTAGCGGCACCCCGCCATCCCCGCAACCCTTCCCGGCACCGAGACCGGGTAGCGCCAATAACCAGCGTTTCCCTAGGCGCGCAAACCGCAATTATTCGAAAAGGTATATATGGCGATGGCCGCCAAGGGGCGGCCATCGGCTAACGCCAGCCGCAGCCCCTTGGCGGCCATTGGTTCGAGTTTTGCTCAGGCGAGGATCTCGCCGGCTTTGCGGGCCTTGGCTAGCCGCTCTTCCACGTCATCCCAATTGATCACATTCCACCAGGCGTTGACGTAGTCGGCCTTGACGTTCTTGTACTGCAGGTAGAAGGCGTGCTCCCACATGTCTAGCTGCAACACCGGGAGCTGGCCAACGGGAACGTTGCCTTGCTGGTCGTAGAGTTGGTTGATGTTCAGACGCTGGCCGAGGGTATCCCAAACCAACAGCGACCAGCCGGAGCCTTGGATGCCGTTGGCGTTGGCGTTGAACTGCTTCTGGAAGCCTTCAAACGAGCCGAAGAACTCGGTGATGGCTGCCGCTACCTCACCGCCGGGCTGGCCGCCGCCACCGGGGGAGAGGTTTTTCCAAAAGACGGAGTGGTTGATGTGCCCGCCCAAGTTGAAGGCAAGGTCTTTCTCAAGCTTGGCGATGTTGCCGAAATCACCGCTTTCGCGGGCGGCTGCCAGGGCGGCAAGAGCCGCATTCGCGCCGGCGACATAGGCTGCGTGATGTTTCGAGTGGTGTAACTCCATGATCTGCCCGGAGATGAAAGGCTCTAGGGCGCTGTAGTCATAGTCGAGTTCTGGGAGGGTGTAGGTCATTTGGACTCCTTGTTTTCGAGCCGGTATTTTCGATACTTATTTGTTTCGTATTAGCCTACGACTGTCGGCAGCTAATAGCCAGCCGGAAGCCTCTGGTGCGAATAGTTGAGAAAACGCCCACGCGCCCACCCAACAACGTCGCCTTTTGGCTACTTGATTTTTTTGGCCGGCGAAGACTCAGACACCGTCTGGTAGCCAGCTTTGCCGGCCTTTACCGTCACTTTGACCTTCTTGCCCTTGTCGGCCTTCTTCAGTTTGTAGGACGACTTGGTGGCACCCTTGATCTTCGCGGAACCGCGATACCACTGATAGGTGTATTTGGCCGCTGGAGAGAAAGAAACCTTGGCTTTGAGGGTCTTGCCGACTTTCGCCGTCCCGGTGAGAGAGACCTTAGCCTTGGAGTACCCTTTGGGTGGCTTGATGGCCGGTGCCGAGGCGTTGGAAATTGTGCTGTTGGCGTTCCAGCGCCAACCTTCGACAGCGCCCTTTTTCGGCACATATGACTTCGCCCCCTTTGTGTCGTACTTCCAGGCACCCCAATTTCCGTTGGACGCCTTAGTTGCGTGCCAATACGACCAATATCCGTCGAAACCCTTGGTGCAGGTGCTCGGGTAAGACTGAATCTGGCAGATGAAGCCGGGGGTGTTTTCCCTGACGGTAAATCCGGCACTCTTGAGGGCAGTCAGCCCATTGGAGTATTTGGCGGCGCAACGCACCGTCGAGGCGCTGCCGGTGTCAACCACCACCCACACGCCGGCGCAGGAAGACGTCTTTGGGGGGAGCGCCTTAGCTTGGGCAGCGCTTGGCACAAGCCCGAGCGAGAGCGTGCAGCTAAGGATGGCAGCCATTAGCGCGCGAAATAGATTAGCTGGTTTCATGTCGGTTTCCTTCTAAGAGGTGCCAAAATCGGCACGGCGGGCAGTACGGCGAAGCAGTCTAAGTAGTGGGGTGCTGAGTAGGAGGAGCAAGCCGGCGTTGGTAAGCGCCCGTCCCACATTCCATCCCATTGAAGTGGCGATATCGAAAAGGATGAAGTGGTGCAGGTTTTCCAGGGGGGTGGCGGCGGCGTCAAAGGAGAGTTCGGTGTTTCCGCCAATGGCGAATGGCCAAAAGGCTAGATCCATCATGAAGCCGAATAGGAACGCGACTACCACGCCATAGCCGGCTAAAAGAGCCAGCTCAAGGCGTCCGTGCACCTGGGGGAGCAGGCCGGCGAAAAGGCCGACGAAACCGCCCGCGATCATTTGGTAAGGCAGCCAAGGGCCGACGCCGGCGGTGAGCAGCGCCGAGGTCAGCATTGTCACCGAGCCAAGGGCGAATCCGAAACCGGCGCCGAAGACCCGTCCGCCTAAAATGAGTAGGAAAAAGACCAACTCGAAACCCGCCAGGCCGGCACTGAGCGGACGCAATACCGAGCCGACGGCGGCTAGCACGCCGAGCATGGCCAAGGCTTTTACGTCGAGCATTCCATCGGATAGTTCGGCGAGCACCACCACCAGGACCAACGGGATGACCAGCGAAAACAGCAAAGGTGCTTGGGCGCCGGACGCGATAGCGTCTGGGCTGGTGAATAGCGGCCACAGAAATGCGGTTAAGCCGACAATCACGGCGGCGACCATGGTGATGATTAGGCGGGCTGGGGAACGGTTTTGGCTCGGATTTGGCAGCTTTTCGGCAGTTACGACGCTCATGAGGCCACCTGCCCGTCGTTCGGTCGCGGATTGCCCTTTGTCCCTGCTGGCACTTCGCCGTCTAGGCGGATGGCCACTTCGGACGGGGTGATCACGTCGAAGGGGGCGAAGACTTTGGCCATTTGGGGGGAGTAGGCGGGGGACGAAGTCACCACGGTGCGGGTGTCGCCGTCGGCGATGATGTCGCCGTCAGCCATTAAGACCACCCGGGTACTTGCAGCCGCCGCAAATTCGACGTCGTGGGTGCTGATGGCGACTGCTTTGCCGGCGAGTTGCAGCTCTTTGACGATCTGGGTTAGGTGGTCTTTCGCACTGTAGTCCAAACCTCTGGTGGGCTCGTCCAGCAAGACAACTGCGGGGCGGGCGGTGAGCTGGATGGCTAGCGCCAAAGCCAGTCGCTGGCCCTCGGAAAGATCGCGCGGGTCTTGTTCGGGGGTGAGCTCGATGCCGAGGCTTTGCAAGATGGCCAGGGCGGTGCCGGGTTCGGCGGCGCTCTCTTTGTCGGCTTGTGCCAGTTCGTCTGCGACGGTGGGCAGATAGAGCAGGTCTGCTGCTGTTTGCGGCACCAAGGTGATGAGGGTTCGGGAGGCGTCCGGCGTCATCTCGCGCGGGTCGTGGCCGGCGACGCTGAGCCTCCCGGTGGAGGGGATGCCGCCGGCCAGCGCCCACAGGAGTGACGATTTTCCGGCGCCGTTGCGTCCCATGAAGGCGGTGACAGTGCCCGGTTCTAAGGCAAGGTCGACGCCGTTTACAGCCAGCGTGTTGCCGTAGCGCACGGTGATCTTGTTTGCCTGCAGGGCCGGGGTGTCTGAGGGTGGGGTCGAAGTCGATGACTGTGCGAGTTGCAGGACGGGCTGCCCGGTTTGGATACGGCGGCGGGCGTCGCGTACCGAGAGTGGGACGTCTTCCCATTCGGCGATGCGGGCCAGAGCGGCAAGCGGGGGGATGACCGATGTGTGGCGCAGCAGCTGCGCGGGTTTGCCGTATTCGGCTGCACCCGTGCCAGGCAGCCAGATCATCGAATCTGCGGCGTGCATCACCCGTTCTAGCCGATGCTCGGCCAGCACCACGGTCATTCCAACTTCGTGTACCAGCATTGAGATCGCCGAGAGAACGTCCTGTGCGGCGGTGGGGTCTAGGGCAGACGTCGGCTCGTCCAATACCAAGATCTGCGGCTGGGCTGCCAGGACGGCGGCGATGGCGACTCGCTGCTGCTGCCCGCCGGAAAGCTCGGCTAGCGGACGCTCGCGAAGTTGGGCGATACCCATCAAATCCAGCGTCTCTTCGATTCGCTTGCGCATGGCTGCCGGAGAGATGCCAAGCTGCTCCATGGCATAGGCGATTTCATCTGCCACGATGTCGGTGACGAAGCTCTTGAGTGGATCTTGCCCCACATAACCGACGACGTCGGCCAAGTCTTGGGGTTGGTACTTGCGGGTGTCCCGGCCATCGACCACAACGCGGCCGGTGAGCGTTCCGCCGGTGAAATGTGGGACGAGGCCGTTGACGCAGCCAAGCAGCGTCGACTTCCCGGCACCTGTTGGGCCGACGAGCAGGCACAGTTCGCCTTCGGCAATCTCCAAGTTGACATTGCGTAGGGTTTGGCGGCCTGGGGAATACGCGAAAGACAGATTCTCAAAGCTGATCATTGGCCCACCTGTGTCAAAACGCCATTTTTGGGAACACGGGAATTCGCAACACGTGATGGGGCAGGGGTGGTAGCCCCTTCCATCGCGGCGGCTAGGCTGGGGCGCAGCGGACGCTGTCGGCCTACCAACACGGCCGCATCTGGAGCTTGAAGCCGTACCGGTGCCGTGGGTATCAAAACTAATATCCCCGTTACCAGCGGCGCGAGCGCGGGCAAGGTCAGAGTTGGCCAAATGGCGGGGTCGGTGCCGGGGTTATAGATTCCCGGCTGGATACCGCTGAAAATGATCGCGTTTGCCAACGCCAGCAAGCCCGACGCCGCAACCAGCCATTCGCGTCCGCTCCAAGTTGGGGGGTTGAACCGGGTGACTTGCAGCCGACGTCCGGCAAGGCGCATTCCAGCTATTACCCCCAATAGGCCGGCTATTAGGCACAGCACGGCTAACGCCAGCCAGGTGGTGCCGAGCAGCAGAAACACTCCGAAGGTTGCCAACATCGCAGCGCTGACCATGAGTGCCAAAGCAGCCGCGCTGCGTTTGCCGCGCCGGGAGGCAAAACCCCGCGATTGCATACTGGCTGCCAGCGAGATAGACCGGTCAATGGCGTCCCCCAAAACTGGGATGACTAGGCCGATCAGGCCGCGCAGTTTCTTGGTGCTGTGTCCGCGCAGCCGCCGCGCCTTTGCAACTCGCTGGATGCTCTCAATGAGTTGCGGTGCTACCGAAAGCGCGATCACGATGGCGACCGAGATCTCGTACAAAGCGGCCGGCACCGAACGCAGCGCCTGCCGAGGGCTGGAGAGCGAGTTGGCACAGCCAAAGCACAGCAAGATTACCGCCAGCCGCATCGCGTCATAGATCGAATAGAGCAGTGGCTCCAAAGTGACGCTGCCGCCCAAGGTAATGCCGGCAGCCCACTCGGGCAATGGAATCTGCGGCAAAACGAAGAGCACTGTATGCCCAGAGCTGCCGCCCAGCAACACCTGGAAGAAAACCCTTATCACAATCACCGTCGCCGCCAAGATGAAATACGCTCGCACCGAGCGGGCCCAAGGGGCATCGACTCGGCGCATTATGGTGACGGTGCTCACCGCCAAAGCCAGCCAGGCCAGCAGCAGCGGATTGGTGGTAAACCCAGCGACCCCGCCCAGGCATAGCGCCCACAGCCACCAGGCCCACGGGTGTAGGACGGTCGGTTTCATGCGCTGCCTTTGTGTGTTGTCGCGGTGTTAGGTGTCGGTTTAGGGCGAAGTTGGTAGCTTGGCCCTATATTGGGACGTCTTGGGATGAATGGGAGGTTCTTCGGCGCCTTGTCTGCCAGACGATCAGGGCCGCTGCGGCAACCGCGATTTCGGCAACGGCGATGAGTGTCAAAGCCGGGTCACCGGCATCGGAAGGGGTGGCGGACGGGTTTGAGCCGACGGTGGGCTGTGGCAGGGGTGCCAAGGGCGGAGTTAGGACGGCAATTTCGCCGGGGTTCACCGACGGGCCGGATTTCCCGTCCCCAAATACCCAGCCTTCAAAGTCTCCCGCCCTGGGTGCAAAGGTGTGGGCGCCTTCACGGCTGTATTCCCAGGGGCCATACGTTCCGTCGGAGCCAATTTGGGAATGCCAATAGCTCCAGTAGGCGGTAGTGGAGGTTTCGCACTTCGCTGGCAGATCCATAATGCGGCAGACCATATTCTTCTTTAGCTCAGCTAGAAAGGTGGCTTGTAAAGCGGCGATTCCAGTGGAGAAATCTGTTGTGCACAGGGCGGCAGGCTCTCCTTCGAGGGTGCCCGGATCGACAACCACCCAGACTCCCGAACAGGTGGTTGGCGGGCTGGGAGCAGATTCGGCGGCGACTTGGAGATAGCTGGTGTCGGTGAGGGCCAACAGCCCCTGCGCGCTGGACAGCAGCTCCCCTTCGGTGTCGCCTTGAGCCGAGGGAATGCCGCCATTCTTTGGCAAGACGAGTTTCGCCAGCCAAGCTGTGGCTTTATCGGCAGCTTGGCTGGCGGCCTCGTTTGCGTCGTTTGCGCGCAAAGCCATGCTGAGCACAGCCGTGGAATTGACCGGTGAAAACCCTTCCCAGTGCCCATCGGGGGCTTGGGCTTTGACCGCCCAATCGACGGCCTCCTGAATCACCAGGTCTAACGGCGGTGCGGGGGATGTCGCCGGTGCAGGTGATGTCGGCGGGATAGCGGATGTCGTCGGGATAGCGGATGTCGTCGGGATAGCCAAAGATGTCAATCCCAGGATTGCCAACGCGGTGTTGTCAGCGTCCGGCTCTTGCTCTTTCGAATAACTCCAGCCCCCGGACTTCGTCTGCTGGCCAAGCAGCCAGTCGGTCAGTTTTTGGGGTACTTCCGCGCCAGCCCGTTTCAGCGCGATCATCGCCAAACCTGTCGAGTAGGGCATTGGCCCTTCGCCAAAGGAGCCGTCTTCGGAGATGCCGTCGAGGGTGAGTTTGATTAGGTCTACCCCGCCGAACATCCTCGGGTCGGCGTTCACGCTCTCGGCAACCAGCGCCAGTTTGGCCGCCGCTAATGGGTCAACCGCGTAGCTTTTCGCTTGTTTTGCCAAGTATGAGGTCAGAGCCGCCACTTCGGACGGGTGTCCGCCTTGGGCTACCAGCGCGATCACGGCGTCAGCTGTAATTGATTCGCTGCCGAAGGCGGCTTCCAGATGGTCGCCGCCGACGATGGAATCGACCAAGAATTGGGCGGCATTGTCGGCGGCGGCTACCGCGGTTTCGGGTGCTGCCACTGCCGGAGTTCCGACGGTGCCTATGAGTATCGCGGTGGTCGCGATACTCACCAGAAGCAGTCTAGGTAGTTGACTCACCCGTATTCTCTTCCGTGCTTTCTTGGGCATTCTCTTCGGCAGGTGGCTCTAAGACGGCCGCAGCCGGCTGCCCGTTAGATTTGCGGCGCTTGAATACCAGGCGAAGAACGACGCCTACGGCGATTAGCGCCAACACGACAGCGGCTACTGTGCCGATTAGGGCAATATCTCCGTCTATATAGGAGTTGGTGAGTGGGGCAGACCCTCCGGGTATCGCAGATGGCTCAGACGCGGGCGAGTTCACAGGCGCATCCTCTAAGACAACCGTTTCGGCAGGCGGGGGCGGCGTCGTTGAAACATGTAGGTAGCTTTGCGAGGTGAGGAAGAGCAGTGCCTGAGAGCTGGTGAGCAGGTCTCCCTTATCGCCGCCTACGGCTGTCGGAATGCCGCCGTTATCCGCGATGACGGTTCCGCCCAGCCAGGTGGCGGCCTTATCCGCTGCTTTGGCTGTCTCATCGGTACCGACGGCGCGTAAGGCCATTCCCAAGATGGCGGTCGAATTCGTTGGCGAGAAACCTTCCCAGTGCCCATCGGCTTGTTGGGCGTTCAGAGCCCAATCCACAGCGGCTTGGATGGGAGGGTCAAGCGGTGGAGGGGGGGAAATTGCCGGGGCGTTCACGGGCAGCAGCGCCTGAATCGCCAAGGCGGTGTTGTCGGCATCGGGCTCAGAACCCTTCGCATAGCTCCAACCGCCGGATTTTTCTTGCTGGGCCAAGAGCCAATCGGTTAGCGGTTGTGGGATTCCCTCACCAGCACGCTTGAGGACGACCATAGCCAACCCCGCAGAATAGGGCATCGGGTATTCGCCAAATGAGCCGTCCCCATTGATGCCGGCAAAGATGAGTTTGATCAGATCGACACCGGCGAAATCTCGGGGATTGGCATTTACGGCTATGGCGGCCAGCGCCAACTTCGAAGCTCCCTCCGGGGTGCCCGAATAAGTTGGAGTTTGCTTTTGGAGATATCCAACGATGGCTTGGACGCTCTTGGGAAAACCGCCTTGGGCGACGAGTCCGAGAAGGGCGTCCACGCTGAGGGATTCGTTGCCGAATTCGCTTTCGAGGTGGTCGCCGTCCACCAAAGACGCCGTGACGAAGGAAGCGGTATTCTCAGCGGCTTCAAGATCTGCCGGAGACGCGGCTGCCGATGTGGCGGCTGAGAGGGTTATGAGCGAAATAGCGGCAAGAGTCGCCGCGATTCGCTTGCGTATATGGAGCACCAAATTCCCTTTCCGGTATTGGCACTCGTTTCGGCTTCAAGCCTAGAAGACTTGCTCGATCCGTATGCCTCGACGGACGTATTCTGAGCAAGATCGGTGTCGGCATTCGCAGGCGAACGCTTCACACATGGGCATTCCGACTTAGTCTCACGACATCACGGCTGCGGGTCAGTGCCGGCATCTCACCGGCTTCCCCCATAGTTGCCAAATCAAAGATTCGGCAACTCAATCTGGTACGGCAAAGCCTATCACCGACGGTGGCAAGCGCAAGACGCTTATCGGCACGACCAGCGGGAAGACTGTATGCCTCTGGAGTTTTCCGGTGGCTTCGCTCCCCATCCGACTGCGCCCAGCACATCGATGCTGACATAGCCACCCGGACAAGAATACCCATCGCAACAGGTCGGGAGCAGGTGCCATGTGGGCCCGCACACGGCTGCCAGAGTTTGTAGACTGGACACGCAAAATGAGTTTTAGAAGGGTGTTGACGTGAGAAAATCGAGCAAAGT
Organism: Propionibacteriaceae bacterium; assembly: GCA_031287505.1. Taxonomy (GTDB): domain Bacteria; phylum Actinomycetota; class Actinomycetes; order Propionibacteriales; family Propionibacteriaceae; genus Propionicimonas. Next base: position 7,661 of record JAITSW010000043.1, on the reverse strand, counting down.
ATCTGCAATATGGGAGGCTATTCCCAGCGTGGCAAACGGTGCCAGTGTCAAGAAATGGCTTCGCCCCCTTATGCTGCTCGCGATTCTGTCCCCCGGTCGTATTCCGGCTATTGGAAAGGATCTTATCGCCCAATACGACGCACTGTCTGGTGGGGATAAGGACGAGTTTCGCTTTGCGTTGATAAACGCAAGGTCGCGAGCTGAGGCTTCCAGCGACTTTATGGGTGCTGTCGCGATTCCCATTATCATCGGGGGCTTTCTCGCGGTTGACGCATCGGGCGAGACAGCTTTAATCAAGGTGCTCTTCTGTCTGTGTGGGCTGCTGCTCTATATGTTCATCTATCTCTATTACCGAAACACGCAGGCACTCATCAATTCTTGCGTCGAGGTTATCGAGTTAAAACGCCAATAGGTTAATCGGGAACGGCTTTGGCAGTAGTGAGACAGGGAGATGTCCGCTTACCTCCTCGTCTTGCCTTTGCTTCATTTCTCCATCGTTGGTACTTGTTGTGTAAGGTCCGGCGGTTTGTCGGACGTTCCTGGGGGACGTTCCTTTGAGACGTTATTTTGGTTGTTCTTCGAGGGGCTGAGCCGCCCTTCAAAGGCGATGGCGAAAGCGTTCAAAGCTGCTTTCCGCCGGTTAGCCCACCGGATTTTTCCTTTGCCTGTCGTATCCAGACTGCGCGTGGCCAGATTGGACGGCGCATCGCCATCGAACGTCGTGTCCGGCTCCGTGAGGTGGCCTGACGCGATTACGTCACTCTACGTTTTCTCTTCGCACCTGAATCAGCCGGGCAAGTACGCCCAAGGCCAGCGGGAGCGCCAAAAAGAGCAGATTCCTAAGCCAGCCCTCGACCGGGAGAAATGGGAGCCCGATCAGCACGCAGCCGACTGTTGCGCCCGAGACGAAGAACCGTCTTGCTCCAGACATGTCGCGCGCGGTTTCCTCGTCATCGCTGAGCCGTCGTGGTGTAAGCGGGCCAGCCAGCAGGAAGGCGGCGCAGAAGACGTGGGCGGCAACAAGGAGACCCAGCGCGATGCCGCCAACCATCGCTAGCACGTCGCTTCCCACAGTTCACCAGCCCATCGCTGATGGCGCGCAATGGCCTGCCGTGGGCATTCCCTTTTCGGACGATGAGATCTTCCAAGCGAAAGCATCGGTGCAGAAGCCTGTTGGAGTATTGATCCTCGCTCCGCCATAGAACGGGCTGGAATCACTTTGCCGACCAGCCGAAGGAGTGGCTTGTGGCTGAGGAGCGATCCGCACCCGCACTAGTTGGGTTCCGAAGGACTCCTTGATGAAATCGGCGAGCTTCGAAGAAAGGTCCTTAACTGAAAGGATGATGGAGCCACTGGGCTGGTCGATTTCAGACCCCCAGATACCGGCCGAGGCGAATTCGGAGGCATCCCTCAAGTCGAAGAGATAGTCGTTAGCGCGGGTAATGCGAGCATACGATAGAGAACTCTCCGTCACCTGGGCAACGCGCAGCATCTCCTCGACCTGCTTCACGTCGGGCAACAGTGCTTTCTCCTTATCGGGGGGCATACTTGCAGATTCTTCAGCAACCCGCATCACGGCCACCGCCTTTTCTTTTGCCGACGCGATGATTTTCGCATCGCCTGAGCTGGCAGGAAGAATCACGGCATCACCCTGGACGCTTGGAAGGCCGAAGGTGTTCGGCGCTTCCTGGCTCAGTGTGTAGGCTGTCGCGTATTCCGCCCTTAGGTGTTCCGGGAGCAGGTGGACAGTTTCGCCCACAACTATTAGCCCGGAATCATGCACATAGGCGCCTCGGCCAGCGTCAACAGGTACTTTTGTTGAATCTGCAGAACCCGTGGCCGTGCCAATACTTGCACTAAGAAGCGTCGCAACAAGCACCCCTGTAAAGATTCTCGTTCTCATCGTAACCGCCTTTCATGTTCGGTTTGATTTGGATCAGCTAGTGCTTTTCAGGGATCTCTTGCCCTGAGACGTCAAGAACCTTTCTGCGATCGAGAGGGGCCGTGAGTTCGACGGAGCCCGTTCGGGCGTAACCGAGAGCGACGCCATTTGTCCAGTTGTCGCGAGTGCGAACTTCCACGACAACGGAATCTTGTCCTTGCGAGACGACGACTGCCTCGACCGGGGCAGGTTCTTGGTCTGCGACGACCGATAGAACCAACTGAGTTTGGTCGCTTTGTGTTTGATAGCTATCTGGCACCACGGTGCGCCACTGCGTCCCCCAGGAGAAAACCCAAGCCACTCCGGCCAAGACGCACACAACAACTGCAAGGACAACCGCGATCACGATGATCCTCATGCGAGGTGAACCTTGTCGTTGTTGGATATCCATATCCCTGCCTAGCATTATGCATCTCGCCTGTCAAGTGTCCCGGGTTTTGTTTCTGAGTCCCCAAAGCTAGTCTGGAAACGTTTGTGCCGCTTGTGGGATCACCAATTCGGACGTTCCTGGGGGACAGTCCTTTGGAACGTGATTGCCTTGCTCAAAACTCCAGAACGATCGACAAAATAGCCGTTCGCGACCAGACGACTGACGACAAGGGTCACGGACAATGTCCGGGCAGCCTACCTGGCAAGTGGGGCGAATACGCCAGGGTTCACCCCACGGTAAGTCTTCGCTTACTCTGTGGGGAACTGTCCGCCGGTTTGGGGGACGAAGTCGTTGAGAATGGTGAGCCTGGAACCATCCCAATCGCAGATGAGCGGGGAGCAGTTGTCTATCAAAAGGTCGCCGGAAAGGTTGTCTACGAAGCCGCGGATGATGTTCATGATGGTGCCGCCATGGAGCACGAATACCGCCAGCTGGTCTTCGGGGACTTGTTTTAGGGCAGCGGTAAAGGCTGGGATGACGCGGGCGTAGGAATCAGGGAAGCTCTCGCCGCCTGGGATGGGTCCTTGGCAGTTGGTCTTGACCCAAGCTTGGTAGACGGGATTCTCCCGCATCTCAGTGTGCGAGCGTCCCTCGAAAACTCCGAAATCCACTTCGCGCAGATCATCCACCACTACCTGTTCGATACCGGGAAAGAGAATCTGCGCAGTTTCCCGGCAGCGGATCTTGGGGCTGACGAAGAGAACATCCGGCTTGGGCAGGGTGTGGGTGTCGAAGAGTGTTCGCGCCTGCCCGCGACCCATTTCAGAGAGCGGAAGATCTGTGCTTCCGAGGTACTTGTGAATTTCGTTCCATTTTGTCTTGCCGTGACGGATGATTATGACGCGCACACACTCCATTATACTTCGCTTGTCAGACAACCCAAGCACCAACCCACGTGGCAGGTGTGCTTTCGCCTAAGACCAGCCGAATCTCCTCGGCGGCAATCTCGCCAGGCATTAGCCCGCCATCAGCTCACAGGGTCAAGCGTTCTTTCACTTTTGCGGCCAAGCTTTGGGCGATTTTCTCGGCCTGCCCCAGGGTTGGCGCTTCCACCATGACCCGCACCAAGGGCTCGGTGCCGGAGGGGCGCAGCAATACCCGCCCGGTGTCGCCCAACTCTTTTGCGGCGGCGGTGACAGCCATGTTTAGCTCGGGGTCAATTCCGGCCCGGATTTTGTTTACCCCGGGGACGTTCACCAACACCTGCGGGAAACGGGTGACGATTCCAGCTAGCTCGTGCAGCGACTTCCCGGTGCGGGCCACTTGCGCAGCCACATGAAGCCCGGTGAGGACTCCGTCGCCGGTGGTGGCGTACTCGCTCATGATGATGTGTCCAGATTGCTCGCCGCCGAGTGTGAAACCGTTGGCGTTCATGTCTTCGAGGACGTAACGGTCGCCGACCTTCGTCTGGTCAACGTGGATTCCGTGCTCTTTCATAGCGTTGAGGAACCCAATATTGCTCATCACCGTGGCTACGACGGTGTCAGAGTGCAGCGAACGGGCACCCTTCATTGCCAGGGCCAAAATGGCGAGAATTTGATCGCCGTCGATGTCTTCGCCCTCTTTGTCGACGGCCAGGCAGCGGTCTGCGTCCCCGTCGAGCGCGATACCCAAATCCGCCCCGGAGGCGACTACCGTTTTGCGCAAGGAGTTTAGGTGCGTCGAGCCGCAGTTTTCGTTGATATTTAGGCCGTCTGGTTCGACGTGGATAGGTATGACGCGGGCACCCTGCCCGCTGAAGGCCCGCTGGGCCGTCTCAAACCCAGCCCCATTGGCGGCGTCGATCACCACGGTGAGCCCAGCCAACACGTTTTCACCTTGCAAAGAGCCGATCAGATGCGAAACGTAGGCAGAGATGGCCTCCGGCTGGTGGATAACCCGGCCAACTCCGGCTCCGATTGGGCGTTCCCAAGGCTCGGTCATGCTTTCTTCGATGGCATCCTCAATGGCGTCGTCCAGCTTTACCCCACCGCGGGCAAAGAATTTGATCCCGTTGTCGGGCATCGGGTTGTGGCTGGCGGAAAGCACCACGCCCAGGTCGGCGTTCAGATGTCCGACTAGGAAAGCCACACCCGGGGTGGGCATAATGTCGAGTCGAATGACATCCACCCCGGCCGAAGCCAAACCGGCGATAACGGCCGCCTCTAGGAATTCGCCGGATGCGCGCGTGTCGCGTCCGACAACGGCAAGGGGACGGTGGGTGCCAAAGGCTCCGGCCTCGCCAAGAACGCGCGCGGCGGCGAGGGATAATTCTAGAGCCAGCTCAGCGGTTAGATCTTGGTTGGCCACACCGCGCACGCCATCAGTGCCAAAAAGCCTTGGCATAGACGTTGGCGATTAGCGCTTTGAGTATTGCGGAGCCTTACGGGCCTTCTTTAGGCCGGCCTTCTTGCGTTCCTTGATGCGGGAGTCGCGGCTGAGCAGGCCGGCCTTTTTCAAAGCGGGACGGCTGGCTTCTTCGTCGGCGGCGTTGAGGGCGCGGGCAATGCCCAAACGCAACGCGCCGGCCTGGCCGGTGTTGCCGCCGCCGGTAACGGTGGCGATGACGTCGTAGAGGCCGGTGACGGCCGCGGTGACGAAGGGCTCGTTCACAATCTGCTGATGCAGCTTGTTGGGGAAGAAATCCTCAAGTTCGCGGTTGTTGATCTTCCACTGGCCGGTGCCGGGGAAGATGCGCACGCGTGCGATGGCCTCCTTGCGACGGCCGGTGGCCGCAGCAGCCGTGACAACTGCGGGACGCCCGCCCGGAACAGCTGTGGTGGGGGTTTCTTCCGAGCGGAAGGCAATCTCACGGTCGTCCTCTATGAAGGGAACGATGGCATCCTCAGCCTGGATCTCATTTTCTTGAGCGATTTCAGTCACGTCTTTTCCCTCTTGTTCAGGCGATCTTGGTGATCTGGTAGGGCTGCGGCTTCTGCGCGGTGTGCGGATGCTCCGGGCCGGCGTAAACCTTAAGCTTCTTGATTTGCTGATGGCTGAGCTTGTTCTTGGGGAGCATGCCCCAGACAGCCCGCTCGACGGCCTTGCGTGGATCTTTGGCGAGCAATTCGCCATAGGGAATACCGGTCAAACCGCCCGGACGGCCTGAGTGGCGGTAAGCCAGCTTGTCAGTCGCCTTCTTGCCGGTGAGGGCAATCTTGGAGGCGTTGACAACGACCACGAAATCGCCGGTATCGATATGGGGAGCGAAAATCGGCTTATGCTTGCCGCGCAGCAGAGTGGCAGCTGTGACAGCGAGGCGGCCAAGGATGATGTCTTCGGCGTCGATGACAAGCCAGTTCCTGGTTACCTCACCGGGCTTTGGGCTGTATGTGGACACGGCAGCGACCCTTTTCTTTATCGATAGCTATCTAAACGAGCAGCGCTGCGGATTACCTACTGGCAGCGCACAGCGCAACAGCGGTTTACTTTACCCGTTGGGGCAATACTTGGTCAAAGTGAACCCCGGCCTTGGTTATTTTCTGGAATTCAATTGCCAGCACTTTTAGGAACATGATTAGGTTAGACCCATGAGTTCAAAGGTGAGCGCGAGCCAGTTCAAAGTAAACCAGCCAGATGACGTCCGCAACGTGGTGTTGATAGGCAACGCAGGTTCGGGGAAGACTTCTCTGTTTGAGCAGTTGCTCAAAGCAAGGGTAGAGGGCTACCGCGGCGAAAAGACCGACCCGGAGCGGCAGGCGCAGTTGTATCTGGCATCCTTCGTGAGCGGGGAAACCCTGGTTAATTTGCTGGACGCCCCCGGACACACAGATTTCGTCGGCGAGCTGCGGGCCGGAATCCGCGCCGCCGACGCTGCCATCTTCGTCCTCTCCGCCGACGGTATCGACGGTGCGGCGCAGGCTTTATGGGACGAATGCGCGGCGGCCAATTTGCCCAGGGTGATCGCCCTGACGAAGCTCGACGCTGGCCATGCCGATTTCGATACCGCGGTGGCGCAGGCGCAACAGGTTTTCGGCGAGGGAGTGCTCCCCAGCCATGTGCCCACAATGAGCAGCCCAGACACCATCAGCGGAAACATCGGCCTGCTTTCCCTGCTGGAGCATGATTACTCAGGCGGCGAGGTAGTCGAGCGCAAGCTCAATGCCAGCGACGACCAGGTGGACGCCTATCGCGGGCCGCTCATCGAGGGCATCATCCAAGAGGCCGAAGACGACGATCTGATGGATCGCTACCTATCTGGCGAAGAACTCGACCAAGAGTATTTGCATAACGACCTGATGAAGGCCGTCACGACCGCAAACTTGTTCCCAGTGGTGCCGGTTTCGGCGGCCACCGGGGTGGGTATCGAAGAGCTTTTGCGCTTGATGGAACACGGCTTCCCGACTCCGTCCGCCCACCCAAATCCTGCGGTCACCACCTTGGCCGGCGATCCGCTGGATTCCCCGGTGACCGACGCGGGTGCTCCGCTGGTGGCGCAGGTCATCCGCACCACCACAGACCCCTTCGCCGGCCGCCTGTCGATGATTCGCATCTTCTCCGGCACCCTCAAGGTGGACGATTCGGTAGAGGTGATCGGCAGGCACTTTGCCGCCGGCGACACCCATGCCGATCATTCCAGCGTCGAGCGCGTCGGTGGGATCCAGGTGGCTGCCGGCTCGGAGCTGCAATCGCGGCAGCAGGCTATCGCAGGCGAAATTGTGATGATCCCCAAGCTCAATGCAGCCGAAACCGGCGACACCATCTCGTCCAAAGACAAGCAGGTGGTGGTGAATCGCTGGCTGCTTCCCGACCCGTTGCTGCCCTTGGCGATTAAGGCAGCTACCCGTAACGACGAAGACAAGCTCTCTGGCGCTCTGAGCCGCTTGGCCGTGGAGGATTCCACCGTTCGGCTGGATCGTTCGAATGGCGACCAATTGGTGCTGTGGGTGACCGGCCAAGCCAATGCCGACCTCTTGCTTGGCAGGTTGACCGAGCGTTATGGCGTTCGGGTGGACCAAGAAGAGTTGAAGGTGCAGTTGCGCGAAACGTTCATCGGCCCCTCGGAGGCTTTGGGACGGCATGTGAAGCAATCTGGCGGCCATGGGCAGTATGCGGTGTGCCATATCAAAGTTGAGCCGCTACCTCGCGGCAGTGGTTTTGAGTTTGTCGACAAGGTTGTCGGCGGCGCGGTTCCGCGGCAGTTCATTCCGTCGGTTGAGAAGGGTGTGCGGGCGCAGCTGGAAAAGGGCGTTTTGGCCGGGTATCCGGTGGTCGACATTCGGGTTACGCTCGACGACGGCAAAGCCCACTCGGTTGACTCTTCCGATATGGCCTTCCAGATGGCCGGTGCGGCTGCGCTCAAAGAAGCTG
>JAITSW010000033.1 GCA_031287505.1 Propionibacteriaceae bacterium | reverse complement strand
AACGACTCTTCGTAAGGGCCTTGCCGTCCTTGGGCATCGCGGCCGCCGGCCAACCAAGTGGTGGGCACTACCGCCTGGTACCGCGAGATTTTGCCATTCTCAATGGTCACCCAGTGGCTCAGATTCCCCCGGGCAACCTCGACGAATGAGTATCCCGAAGCTTGGGCTGGCCAAGAGTCCGGCTCCCATTTCGTCGGGTCGAACACGTCAATGTCACCGGCTTTGAGATTCTTCACGAAGGTCGGGAAGGTGGTCTGGGCAAGGATCTCGGCGGATGTGAGGCATTCCACCGCGCGAGCCAGCGTGCGTCCGGCGGTGGAATTCATCTGGGCCAATGTAATGCCGAGCGCTTTTGCAGCACTGTCGACGATCTCCATGGTCCGCTTGTGTCCTTGCGCATAAGCTAGGAGCACCCGGGCAACCGGCCCCACCTGCACCACGTGTCCGTCATAGCGAGGCGCCTTGCACCAGGTGTATTCATCATTGTCGCCCAGCCATTCATAAGGTGGCTGCGGGCCGGTATAGGCCACCGTCGTCTCACCCTTGTCGGGGGTAAGGCCGATATCGCCGCCTTCGTAGCTATACCAAGCAGACGAAACCCACTCATCGATTTTGGCGGGGTCGAATGGATGGACGGACGTCAGATTGCCGTCCAAAATCACGCCAGGCTTCACCTCGGTATGCGCGGAAGCCTCCCGCGCCACATTTGGGTCGCCCGCAAAAGTCGCCCCAGCCATACCGACAGCCAAATAGTTGGGTTGCGCGGCGCCGATATCGAAATAGTCTTTGTAGACTCCGGCAATCGCCAGGGCATCGGGCACATAGCAAGACTTCACAAAGTCGAGGGTTTCCGACACCCACTGCCCAATATCGTCCACCTGCACCTGATTCACCGACTCCGAACGGTTCTGGTCGATAGTGCATGCCATCCCACCGACTAAGAAGTTTGGATGCGGGTTTTTGCCGCCAAACACCGTCCCGATCCGGATCATGGAACGCTGAAATTCCAGCGCGTCGAGATAATGCGCCACAGCCATCAGATTTGCCTCCGGCGGAAGCCGGTAATCTTCATGCCCCCAGTAGCCGCCGGTGAAAATACTCAACTGGCCAGAGGCGATAATGGACTTCACCGTGTCACGCACGGCAGTCATCCGCTCTAGGGTATTGCCCTTCCAGGTAGACCCGATCGCGCGCGCGAAGGCGACGGCTTTGGCCGGATCGGCATCGGCAGCCGAAGGAACGTTCACAAAGTCCAAGGCATGTAGATGGTAGAAATGAATCACGTGATCTTGGATTTCTTGCGAGGCAAGCACCATGTCGCGAATCAGGCGGGCCTGCGGCGGCGGGCTAGAGCCGATGGCATTCTCCACCGCCGCAATGGACGCGATGGCGTGTACCGATGTGCAAACACCGCAAATACGCTGAACAAAAGCCCAAGCATCCCGGGGATCTCGCCCAGAGACAATCGCCTCAATTCCCCGAAATTGGGTGGTCTCACTCCACGCCTTGGAGATCTTCTTGCCGTCAGTTTCCAGTTCGATGCGAAGGTGTCCTTCGATGCGGGTGATCGGATCAATAACCACACGTTCAGCCATGGTTTACTCCCCCTCTTCAGATGACTCGGTAATTCCAGCGGCCAAGTCGGGATTTGCGGAAAGCCCAGGCTCTTCTCCAACCACCCGACGTGGGTTTGGATCAGCCTCAGCTAGATCCTTGGACGCAGCCCCTTTGGCAGCAGGCTCGGGCAAAGGCTCCGAGCCGTCTCCGAAGGCCTGCAGCGGTTCGCCTCCCCTCGCTGATTTCTTGCTGGCAGCCAGTCGTAAAGACGTGATGCCCGCGTGTGCGGCAACACCGGCGACCGTTGCGCCCACCAACCCCCAGCCGATCTTCTCCGCCGTTGCCTCGATACCGAGCCCGGTGACGTTTGGCAGCACTTGGTAGAAGGGGGTGAACCGGTCAAAGAAGTCCTTCTCGGTGCAGCCGATGCATGGGTGTCCAGCCCCAATCGGCCAGCTGGTATGCATATTCCACTGAATGATTGGGCAGGCGCTAAAGGTGCTTGGGCCTTTGCAGCCCACTTCGTATAAGCACCAGCCGTTGCGAGCTCCCTCATCATCAAACGTCCGGACGTATTGACCCGCGTCGAAATGCGCCCGGCGGGGGCAAGAATCGTGAATTCGCTGGTCGTAGGCAAAGAGCGGCCGGCCTTCGACATCCGTCTTGGGCAACGAGTCATGGGTGAGCAGATACGCCACAGTGGCGGTAATAACCTCACCTATTGGCGGACAGCCGGAAACATTGATTACCGGCTTGTCCTTGATGATCTGGTCAACGCCCACCGCGCCGGTCGGATTGGGTTTGGACGCCTGCACCGAACCCCAAACGGCGCAAGCCCCAACAGCCAAGATGGCTGTGGCGTTCTCAGCAGATTCGCGCAGGACCTGCTCGGCAGACTTGCCGCCAATCGTGCAGTAGATACCGCCGTCCTTCGTGGGGATAGACCCATTTACCACCAAGATGTGCGGCTCGGCGTTGAGGTCGTCCAAGGCTTTGTTGGCTGCATCGCCGGAGGCTGCCATCACCAACTCGTTGTAATTCACCGAAAGCAGGTTGAGCACCACGTCTTCGACGGTTGTCCCGCCAGAACGCAGGGTGCTCTCCATACAGCCGGTGCATTCTTGCAATTGCAGCCAAACCACATTCGGCTTGGTGACGCCGGCCAGGGCGTCGGCTATATCTTCGGCCGGCAGGGGGGCGGCCATGGCTTTGCCCGCGCCCGCGCCCATAGCGAATATCGCAGTCAGAGACCCGGCGAAGGCCAGAAAATCCCTACGGGACACCCCGGCTCTTTCTAGATTTTCCCCCAACGTTGGTTCCAACCAACCATCTAACGTATATGCCATGCGACCACCTCTTCGCTTGGGGCAAAGCCGACGCGTCATCGGCGGCTCTTGCCAATATGACAACTCTTTGCTGATACTAGCAAGCCCGCAGCCGTTCGTATAGCGTCTGAGACGGTGTCTGAGATGCTAACCGCCCGCGCAACTGGTCGATAAGGCGCGTTTTACACACTTCTAAGAGTGGGTAGAAGTGTTTATCGGCTAAATGCCG
>JAITSW010000004.1 GCA_031287505.1 Propionibacteriaceae bacterium | reverse complement strand
CTATCGACAAGCTTGCCGAGTTGCCCATGTGGGAGGGGGATCGGCAATTCCTGCCGCTGGTTTTTTCATCAGGCCCGCAGTTCCACGGCGTGATGCCGTACCACGGCGGAGAATTCGGCGGATGGGCCTATGAGCTCTTACCAAATGCCTAAGGCGGCAGCTAGGACTGAAATGATTCTGCGAAACCGACGACGGCACTTACCAAATGGCTGAGGCGGCAACGGTGGCTATTGCCCAGTGGTTGATTTCACCGGACGGGGCTCGGGCGCTCGCCGATGCTTCGCAATATGACGATTTGGACTCACTCGCCGCCGCTACGGGCATGCGGCGGAATTGGCAACCAGAGCAGGCAGCCGCGGCTTTGGGCCAGACAGCGCTGCGGCGCAAGGCGCGGCGCAAATTTGGGACGCGGGCCGATGAGCTGTTTTTCACAGATGCCGGTTTGCAGCAAGCTACCCGGGCGCCGGTAGCCCGCTGGCGGGCAGAGCGCCTGGCTAAGCAGGGAAGCCGCAAGGTGGTGGATTTTGGCTGTGGTTTGGGCGCAGACGCCCTAGCCATGCTTGATGCGGGGCTCAGTGTGACAGCCGTTGAGCTTGATCCGGTTACGGCTATCTTCGCCGGCGCCAATCTACCTGGGGCTAAGTTGTTGCGCGGGCGTGCAGAAGACTTGGCGGCCGAGTTGGCGGCTCGCGATACGGCCGTTTTCTTGGATCCGGCCCGCCGCGACGGGCGCGGGCAATTCTGGGGTGTTGGCGGAATGAGCCCGTCTTGGGAGTTCGCTTGCGGGCTGCTAGCCGCCAACGTCGGATGTGTGAAAACCGGGCCCGGGTTGCCGCTGGGCAAGATTCCGCCTTGGGCTTGTGCTACCTGGGTGAGCGAGGCAGGCGATTTGGTGGAGCTGTCGATTTGGAACGGTATTGACGGGCCCGGCTCCCGCAAGGCCGTGCTTCTTCCCAAAGGCGGCCAAATGGATATCGCGTCATCAGCCGTGGCAAGGATCGGGCAGGTGGGCCGTTACCTATACGAACCAGATCCGGCGGTGATCCGCGCCGGGGGCATCCCGCAGGTGGCCGAAGTTGTGAATGGTTGGCTGCTGGCGCCAAAGATCGGGTATATCAGCTCGGATGATTTGACTCCCACCCCATATGCCTGCGCTTTTGAGGTGGACGAAGTGCTCCCGTTCGACACCCGAAAAATCCGAGCCGCCCTGGGTGCCCGCGACATCGGCAAGCTAGAGATCAAAGTCCGCGGTGTCGACATTAATCCTGCGCAATATCGCAAAGAGCTCAGACTTCGGGGCAGGGCAGCCGCAACACTTATTCTCACCGATACCGCCACCGGGGCAAAGGCCGTTATAGCTAGCCGGGTGAAGGGTCTAGAGTAGCCCACGTTATGGGTTTTCTGATTGCCGCTCAACAAGTTTCGGTGATGATGGTCATCATCTTGGCGGGCTGGATCCTTTTTCGGCTAAAACTCATCAAAAAGGGCGGGGTCAGCGGAATCAACAACGTCTTGGTGTACGTGGTCAACCCCTGCGTGGTTATCCACGCCTTCCAAATATCCTTTGACAATGATCGGCTGCTTCAGCTTGGCTTGGCCTTTGCAGTAGCCTGCGGGCTCTTGCTAGTCAGCATTGCGCTAGCCAAGCTGCTATTTCCCAAACGTGCGTTGCCGGACGTTGTCGAGCGCCGAGTCCTGCGCTTTGGAACGGTCTACACCAACCTGGGCTTTTACGGCATCCCCTTGGTAACTGCCCTTATCGGTGTAGACGCTGTCTTTTACCTAGTCGCGTTCATTTTGGCGTTCAACGTGTTTGTGTGGACGCACGGCATCGCCATGTTTAGCGACGAACGCGACTTGAAAAAGCAGGCGCGCAGAATTGTGACCAACCCAAACATTGTCGGCGCGGTGCTGGCGGTGCTCCTCTTCATCTTCTCAATCCAGCTGCCAGACGTGCTTGGTAGCGCGGTGGAATCGGTCGCCGGGCTAAACACAGCGTTGTCGATGATCTTTATCGGCTCTCAGGTCGCCACTATCTCGCTGCGCTCTATGTTCACCTCGCCAAAGGTCTGGTACGGAACGCTGATGCGCAATGTGGTGGTTTCGTTAGTTGTTTTCGGCATTTTAACGTTGCTCCCCCTTCCGGCAGTGGTGAGAATGGTGGCTCTGATAGCTATGGCCTGCCCGGTGGGGGTCGCGACGGTTCAGTTCTCCGTCCTGCACAAAATAGACGCGAAATTCTCCACCCAATTTTTGTGCGTCTCGACCGCCGCCTCGATTTTGACCCTTCCATCGCTGTTGGCTTTGGCAGGCATCCTCTGGGTCGGATAGCCGCGATCCCAGTTCCCCCATAATGGGCGTTCGCCCCATTACCTGCCGCTAGCCAGCCAGCCAATAGTTCGACGATAGTTTCGACCGCTCTTGCCCGGACGCTTTTCACCACTTCGCAAGCCGTTCTTTTACCTCGGCTGGTAGGCCCTTTGTGGCAGCGGTATCGAAATAGACATGCTTTCCGGCGGCAATAACCTGTCGGGCGAGAGCCGCATGGGCAGCGGGAATACTCAGATCGCCGCTAGCCCAATGCGCGGATCAGCCAAAACCCGTCAGGCTCCAAGCCGCATCCAGGCTGTCCCGCGGGCTCGTAAGCTCAACGTGATGATGCGTGAAACCATGAAGCCGCAGTAGGCCAGCCAGAGCCAGAAGATCCCGGCCTGCGTGTGCATCACGGCCAGGGCCAAGGGCAGGTATGTCAGGAAGTTGACTAGGTGTGCCAGCGCCAGATAGCGGGCATCCCCAGCGCCGATTAGGACACCGTCCAACACGAAGACGACGCCGGAAACGGGGGTGGTCAAAGCGAAGGCGATGAGCGTGCCCGCGACCAATTCCCGCACGTGCGCATCCGGGGTGAAGACGCCCAGATATAGCCGGCTACCAGCCCAAACGAGGAAGCCAAGGGTGAGGCCCAGTCCGACTCCGTAGCCCAACATCCGTTTCATTAGCCGACGGACGATCGCCGGTTCCCCAGCACCCAGATACCTGGCGATGATGGCTTGGGCGGCGATGGCAACTGCGTCCATGGCGTAGGTGAGAAGCGCCCAGATGCTGTTGAGGATCTGGTGTGCAGCCATAGATTTCGCCCCCATCCGAGAGGCGACCATGGTGGTGAGGACAAGCGCTGCCTGCAAACCCAGCGTGCGCAAAACCAGCCAGCCACCGGTCTTGGCTTGTTCGAGAATTCCGCGCGGATTTGGCCGATAGCGGATCTGCTCGTTTCGAGCCCCGGAAATAACGCGGCTTACTAGCGCAATCGCTGCCGCATATTGCGAGATGAGAGTCCCGACGGCTGCGCCGGCAATACCCAAATGCAGCCCATAGACGAAGTAGAAATTCGCGGCGATATTGGCCAGGTTCATCGCCACCGCGACATACATCGGGATGCGGGTGTTTTGGAGCCCGCGCAACACCCCGGTGGCGGCCAGCATCGACAATACCGCCGGGAACCCAAGAGCCACCAACTGTAGATAGCGCAACGCATATTCGAAGACTTCGCCGTCCGCCCCATAAAGGCCGACGAGGGTGGGGGCGAGAAAGAAGATGGCGACAGCCAAACCCACGCCGATGACGACACCCAGAGTGATCCCGTCTAACCCGTCGGCTAAGGCGCCGCGCCTGTCTCCAGCGCCTAGCCGCCGTGCCACTGAGCCAGTCGTTCCGTAGGCAAGGAATATGCACAGGCCGATAGTCACGCTGACGACATTCGCCGCCACCCCAAGTCCGGCCAGAGCCGGGGTGGCCAGATGCCCGATGATCGCCGAATCGGCGAGCAGCAGCAGCGGCTCCGCCACCAAAGTGGCAAAAGCCGGTACCGCAAGCGCCAGGATTTCGCGGTCTAACTTCCGGTTGTCAGGTGCCGATTCAATCGAGTCGTCCGTCATCTATCCTCAAAATGAAAAGCGGCGGGGTCGCAGTTGCCGCAACCCCGCCGAATTGAGCTGTTAGGCGGCGACGTCTGTGCCACGCCAAGTGGCGAGAGCCTTCATCACATGGAAGAGCGCCAAGGCGGTGACCGTTCCGACTGCCACACCTCCGAAGGCGATGCCGGCAATGGTGAACGAGAGATCGGAGATGCCGATAATCAGGCCGACAGCTGCCGGGAAGAGATTGACCGGGCTGGTGAAGTCCACCTTGTTTTCGACCCAAATCCGAGCGCCCAGCAGACCGATCATGCCGTAGAGCACCACTCCGGCACCGCCGAGCACGCCGTAGGGAACAGTGCTGATGGCTGCGCCGAAGGGGGGGATCAAAGAGAGGATGACCGCGGTGAATGCCGCGACCCAGTACAGTGCCGTCGAATAGACTTTGGTTGCCGCCATGACACCGATGTTTTCGGCGTACGTGGTAGTGCCAGATCCGCCGCCCAAGCCTGCCAAGGTGGTAGCCAGCCCGTCCCCAAGCAGCGCCAGCCCCATCGATTTGTCGTAGTTCTTGCCGGTCATCAAGGCTACCGACTTCACATGCCCGACGTTTTCGGCGATGAGGACGAAGACCACCGGCAGGAACAGGCCGACAACAGCCACGCTTGGTGTGGGCAGGGTAAATGGGGGAAGGCCAAACCATCCGTCCTCTTTGATCGTCCTGTCAATGACGCTGAAGTCGATTTGCCCCTGGGCTAGTGCCGCGGCATAGCCGACAAGCACGCCTAGCAGGATCGACAAGCGCCCGACGACTCCCCGGAAAAGCACGGTAATGAGCACGATGGCGATGACGGTGATCCAGCCGGTCAGGTCGGCGTGTTGCCCAAGTGCCACGGTATCGCCGTTTTTAGCGGTGTAGACGTGTTGGAAGTTGTTTTTGGCCGCCCCCGCAAGGTTGAAGCCGATCAGCATGACGATGGTGCCTGTCATGGCGGGAGGCATCAGCTTGTCTATCCAGCTAGAGCCGGCAAAGTTGACGATAAGGCCGACGATGGCCAAAGTGACGCCGCTGAGTAGGACACCGAAAAGCGCGGTGCCAAAACCGCCGTTTTCCATACCCACGGCGGCGGCGATCGGCGAGATGAAGGCGAAGGACGAACCCAGGTACGAGGGAAGCTTGTTCCGGGTGACCAACAAGAAGATGACAGTGCCCAAGCCTGAGAAAAGCAGCGTGGTCGATGGCGGGAATTTGGTGAGGAGCGGCACCAAGAAGGTCGCGCCAAACATTGCCACGACATGCTGCATCCCCATGCTGACGCTCAGACCCCAATTGAGCCGTTCCCCAGGGTCGACAACTTCGCCGGGCTTTATCGTCTTGCCGTCGCCGTGAAGTTTCCACAGAGCCATGAGTTCTCCTTTATGGAATTGCCCCGACCAGGTATTGGTCGGTATTACCTTATTCCCCGCGGGGGGTTACTCCCTGTTTTCCGATAGCGGTGAGATGCTCTCTTGCGCGCCGCTAGATCCACAAAGGCCCAAACCACAAACGCAATTGCCAAAGCGTGCGCGGTAGCGTTTCATCGCTTAACAGCGGATAGATCCAGACGAAATTGGCGGCAACCAAAGTGAGGATGACAGCTACGGCGATCCCTCTCGAGCGACGTGCCGGCCAGCCTGGCGGCCCCAAAACCGCTCCTAAGAACAAAGCCAAGCCAATCGCCAAATAGGGCACGAAGGTGATCGAGTAGAAGTGGAAGGTTGGACGTCCGGCATATAGGAACCACGGCAGATACATGCTCATGGTGGCCAGGAACGGTAGCCCAAAGCGCCAATCCCGATCACCTAGCCACAAGATGGCGCAGGCGAGGATGGCAAACGCCGCCAGCCACCAGAAGACCGGGGTGCCCAGACCGGTGATCACCCGCAAGCATTCCCCTTGGCCTAGCGGGCAGCCTTCGGTGCCGGGCTCAATGCCGTTTTGGGCGTCCATTGCGGTGGGACGCCACATGATGAGCCAGCCCAACGGATGCGCCTCATATGGGTGGTCGGCTTCGAGCATCATGAAATCGCCGGTGTGGAAGCCATAAATCTCTTTGTGGTAATTCAGCCAGGCCGCCAGATCGGGGCCAAAGGTCTGGGTAAGGGGATCGCCTGGGTTCTCCGTCCCCCAATTTCTGCCCCAGCCGGCGCTGGAGGCAAACCAACTCATCCAGGTGGCCAGATACACCGGCACGGCCACCACAACCATTCGGGCAAACGCCGGAATGCCGTCTTTTAACAAGGCCCAAAATGCCTGCTTGGACGCGCCGGCCAAATACCGGGCCCGGACATCCCAAACAACGCTGAGGATGCCCATTGCCGCCAGCGGGTAGAGCGAAGTCCATTTGATTGCGATAGCCAGCCCAAACATCACGCCGGCCAACAGCCGCCAAGGGCGCAGCCAAACCATCGGGCCAAAATGACCCCTAAGATCAGGCCGGCGGGCGGCTTCGATTTTATCGGCTATTTTGGCGCGGTAGTAGTCGCGGTCTGCGACACAGGAAGCCACCGCCGCGAGCAGGAAGACGGATTGGAAGATGTCCAGCAGCGCCACTCTCGACATTACGAAGGTCAAGCCGTCAAAGGTGAGGAATATGCCGGCGATGGCTCCGATGAGGGTGGAACGCGAGAGCCGGCGGCCCAAGCGGATGGTGAGCATGATGAGCAGCGCGCCGAATACGCAGGGCATGATGCGCCAGCCAAAGGACGTCATGCCAAATAGTTGTTCGCCGATAGCGATAATCCACTTGCCCAGCGGTGGGTGCACCACAAAAGCCGGGTCTGTCGTGAACGCGTCAACACTTCCGGCGGCGACCGCCGCATTAGCCTCGACGCCGTCAATCTTTTCCGGCCAAGAACCCTCGTACCCCAGATGCGACAGCGTCCAGGCGTCTTTAGCGTAATACGTCTCGTCAAAGATCAGCTTGTTGGGAAAATTCAGATTGACCAGCCGGGTGGCGAACGCCACCAAGGTGATGGCAATGGTGACGAGCCAGGAGTTGAGCTGATCGGCGGGCTGCCATTCGCGCAGCTTCTCCAAGGTGGTGCGGGAGTCGGCTCGGTAGCGGGGGATAAGCGGAATCCTGCGTCGGGGAGTCGGTTTGGCTTCTTCCGGTGGCGCAGGGGTGTTTTCTGGCAGCGGCAGGCCGTTTTCGGGTGCGGCGTTAAGTGGTAGACCGTTTTCGGGTGCGGGGTTAAGCGGTAGGCCGTTTTCGGGTGCGGCGTTAAGCGGTAGCCCGTCATCGGGTATGGCATTTAGCGGTTCCCCGCCTGCGTCTCCAGCTAGGTCATCGCCAACTGAAAACGCCCGGCTGGGCCGGGAATGCCCTCCGGGGGGCGGCGACTCCAAATCAGCGGCAGGCTCAAAGTCGGCACTCAGGGCACGCCTTGGCAGCGCCACGGAACCTTGCTCCAACTCTTCGTCCACGTGTCTATCTTAGAGGGCATAGCCGTCTACATCCCCGCAGGAGGGGGACGGCGGTTTTGGCATTGCCCGTGAGAGACTAAGGCACATGAGTTCTCGGTTGGTTTTGGCGGGTACGCCGATTGGAAATCTGGCAGACGCGTCACCGGCCTTGATTCAGGTTTTGACAAGCAGCGATGTTATTGCCGCTGAAGACACTCGCCGGTTGCGCAAGCTTTTGGCCGGCCTCGGTGTTACAACCGATGCCCGCGTAGTTTCCTTTTTTGACGCAAATGAGGCGCAACGCGCCGAGCAACTCGTTGAAGACTTGCTCGCTGGCTCGACGGTGGTGGTTGTGACGGATGCCGGGATGCCCACCGTATCCGACCCCGGGTATCGTTTGGTGCGGCAGGCGATCGCGCGTGACATCGCCATCTCTGTGATACCAGGCCCGTCTGCGGTGTTGGTTTCTTTGGCGCTTTCTGGCCTGCCTACCGATCGGTTCTGCTTTGAAGGCTTTATGCCGCGCAAATCTTCCGAACGGAATACCCGCTTGGCGGCTTTGAAACGTGAAGAACGCACCATGGTTTTCTTTGAGGCGCCACATCGTTTGAAGTCCTTTTTAAGCGCTGCCGCAGCGGCTTTTGGGGACGTGCGCCAAGCGGCTGTCTGTCGAGAGTTGACCAAGGTCTACGAAGAGGTGAAGCGGGGCACTTTGGCGCAGTTGGCTGCCTGGGCCGCTGAGGGAGTCAAGGGTGAGATCTCGGTGGTAATCGCCGGCGCGCAGATTGCGCCACCTTCGCAAGACGACGCCTTGGCTGAAATCATCTCCAAAGTGGCAGCCGGTCAGCCGCTTTCAGCGGCAGTGGCCGAAGTTGCGGCGCAGAGCGGGCTTTCCCGCCGTGAGCTCTACCAAGCTGCGTTGGCGTGGCGCAATAACGCCCCGCTCGCTGATTGAGGTATTTCTGAAATCCCTTTTATGCTCCGCCAACATGGAAGAATGTTGACGGTGAGCAAGAAAAAGGAACGCGATTTGTCGCTGCCTGGGCTGCCCGAAGCACTGCCTAGCCCGGTGACCGATGCCCACACCCATCTGGGGCATACCATCGAGATGACCAAAGTGCCTGCCGGCGAACTCATCGCCATTGCGGCAACGGTTGGCGTCACCCGTCTTGTGGAAGTCGGCACCGATCTTGAGTCGTCGGTATATGCGGTGCGGGTGGCAGATGCCAATCCCGCTGTGGTCGCCGCCCTCGCCATCCATCCAAATGACGCTGCCCGGGGAGTTGCCCATTTGGAGGCAGATTTGGCCGAAATTGAACGGCTGCTCTCTTCTTCAACACGTGTTCGCGCCGTAGGCGAGACCGGCTTAGATTATTTCCGCACCCTCACGTCGGCCGGCCAAAAGGTTCAGCGGGAAACCTTTGCAGCCCACATCGACTTGGCGAAGCGTTTCGACCTTCCGTTGGTGATTCACGAGCGGGACGCGCACTACAGCGTGCTAGATGTCTTGGATGCCGAAGGTTGCCCCGAAAAAGTGATGATGCACTGCTTCTCGGGGGATGCCGAGTTTGCCAAAGCCTGCCTTGACCGCGGGTTCTGGCTCTCGTTCCCCGGCACGATAACCTTCAAACCCAACGAGTTCTTGCGCGAGGCTCTTCGCGTCACCCCGCAAAACAAGGTGCTGGTGGAGACGGATGCGCCATTTCTGACTCCCATGCCTTATCGGGGACGGCCGAATGCCTCTTTCCTGATCCCGGTCACCGTCCGATTCATGGCCCGGCACCGGGGGGACGACTTGGCAGGCCTTTGTGCGGCACTGCATCAAAACGCCACTGATTTTTTTGGGGATTGGTAAGACGGTGGGTGCCCTGCTTGGAGCCCGCGATCTGCGGGAGTTGGCGGCCGGCATTGATTTGCGGCCCAGCAAGCAGCGTGGGCAGAACTTCGTCCATGATGCCAATACCGTGCGCCGGATAGTTGCGGCGGCCGGGGTGGGCGACGCCGATACCGTGCTCGAAATTGGCCCGGGTCTGGGTTCGTTGACAATGGGGCTGCTAGAGGCAGGCGCCAGCGTCGTTGCCATCGAGGTTGATCAAGCGCTCGCCACTTTGCTGCCGCAAACGGTGGCGCGGCGAATGCCGGATGCGGCTAGCCGGCTGAGCGTCATCACCGCAGATGCCCTGCAAGTGCGCGAACTGCCCAACTCGCCTTCTGCCATGGTTGCCAACTTGCCGTATAACATTTCGGTGCCGGTCATCTTGCACATTCTTGGCCAATTCCCGGGCATTCGCAGCGGATTGGTAATGGTGCAGGCTGAGGTGGCTGACCGGCTGGCGGCCCCGCCTGGCTCGCGGGTCTATGGCATCCCGTCGGCAAAGCTGGCTTGGTACGCCAGCGCGCGCCGGGTGGGGAGTGTGCCGCCAAATGTCTTTTGGCCGGTGCCCCGCGTTGAATCGGGGCTGGTTGAGATTATTCGACGCGACCCGCCAGCCACATCCGCCACCAAGGAGCAAGTGTTCACCGTGGTAGACCGCGCATTTTCCGCCAGGCGGAAAATGCTGCGCTCAAATCTGGCTGGCTTGGCGGATTCACCCGCGGCGGTGCTCCAAGCCGCCGGAGTAGATCCCGCCGCCCGCGGTGAGACCCTGGGTATCACTGATTTCAGCGCGATTGCCGAAGAGGTGTTTTCATGAATCGACAGGTACTGGCCCGGGCTGGCGGAAAAATCAATCTGGCGCTAACTTCGGGTCCAAAACGTCCCGACGGATACCACTCGCTGGCGACGGTGTTTCAAGCGGTTTCGGTCTATGACGACGTCCTGGCTGAAAATGCCGAGCCGGGCGAAATCTCGCTGGACGTGCAAGGCCGGCAGGCCGGCTTAGTGCCCGTCGACGAGCGAAATCTGGCTTATCGGGCTGCGGCATTGTTGGCGCAGAGGGTAGGCAGGCGCGAAGAGTTGGGTGTGGAGCTTTGGATCCAAAAAGACATTCCGGTAGCCGGGGGTATGGCTGGCGGCTCTGCCGATGCGGCGGCCGCGCTGGTGGCCTGCAATGAGCTTTGGGAATGTGGTCTCGATTTGGCCGCGCTGCAAAAAATCGGAGCCGAGTTGGGTGCTGACGTTCCTTTTTGCCTGCTCGGGCATACCGCTCTTGGGCTAGACAGGGGTGACCAATTGGTGAACGTGCTTTCTCGGGGCACCTTCCATTGGGCGTTGGCCTTCAATGCCGAGCCGATGCCGACCTCCAGGGTTTTCCAGGTATACGACGAACTCTTCCCCCATGCCGATCCCAATCCGTCCGTTTCCAATGACGTCCTGCGCGCCCTAGCTGCCGGAGATGCGGCAGCGCTTGGCAAAGTGCTGCAAAATGATTTGCAGTGGGCGGCCCTGTCCATTCGTCCCGAATTGCGGGAAATACTCTCGGCGGCAAACGACTTGGGCGCACTCGGCTGCATAATTTCTGGCTCCGGCCCAACGGTTGCGATGCTTATGCCCGACCAAGACGACGCCGGGGAAGCCGCCGGGGAACTAGAAGGGCTGCCCTTCGTCTCCGCTGCGATGGTGGTGCGCGGACCCGTTCCGGGAGCCATGCTTGTCCACTAGTTTTCCCAGCGGTTGCCGTTTGCGGGCGGGGATTCATTCACCGGTGACCAAGCGGAAACTGAATCAGTGGCGGTTTTCCGTTTGCGGGTGGGGATTCAATCACCGCCTAAGGCATCGAAGGCGGAAGGGCGACGCGACAGAACGACTGGCCTATCAGGCGCACACAACAGCACTCGCTTACGCCGAAGGTGGCCGAGGGCGGAAGGGCGACGCGACAGAACGACCCAATTCATCGTATGGTTATACTTGCATTTTCAATCCCCGGTTGGTCTTCCGGCAGGGCCCGCCTGACTTTGAATCAGGATTAGCGAAGTAGGTTCGACTCCTACCCGGGGAGCGTAAAAGTGGCCGATGCGGGTATGCGCCTAAAGGCGGAGAGTTAATAGAGGGGCACTATATGGCGCTAAATCATGCTCCGGTTGCCGCTGTGATCATCATGGCTGCCGGCGAAGGTAAGCGGATGCGCTCAAGTAAGCCCAAGGTTTTACATACCTTGGCTGGACGGTCCATGATTGCCCACGCTGTTACAGTCGCTAGCGCGCTGACCCCTGAGAAGCTGGTGGTGGTGCTGGGGCATCAACGCGAAATAATTGCCGGGCATTTGGCGGATGTGGCTCCCGAAATCACCATCGCCGTCCAAGACCAGCCACTTGGCACCGGTGACGCGGTGCGCTCGGGGTTGATCCCGTTGGGCGAGCTTTACGGCGAAGTGGTCGTCACCAGTGGAGATGTGCCCTTGCTCAGCGCTGAGACTTTGCAAGATTTGGTTTCCATCCATCGTGAAGGCGGCAATACCGCGACGGTGTTGACCACGGTTGTTCCCGATCCGACCGGCTATGGACGGGTAATCCGAGATGGCGATCTGGTGCTGCGAATCGTGGAGCAGCGAGATGCCACCGATGAAGAGCAGGCAATTAGCGAGATCAATAGCGGCATCTATGTCTTTGACGCGACCGCGCTTCGGGCTGCGATTTCTGGTCTGACTGCGCAAAACGATCAAGGCGAGCTCTATCTCACCGACGCGGTGGCGTTGATTAATGCGGCTGGCGGACGCGTCGGAGCCGCGCTTTTGGGCGATTACGAGCAGCTTGAAGGTGTCAATGACCGCGAGCAATTGGCTATCCGCAATGCTGAGTTGAATCGTCGGATTTTACGCAAGTGGATGCTCGCCGGCGTCACTATTGCCGATCCTTCAAGCACCTGGGTGCATGCGGATGTTGAGCTTGCCCAAGATGTCACGCTGCTGCCTGGCACCTCTTTGGAGGGGGCCACTACTGTGGCAACGGGTGCGGTTATCGGCCCAGACACGACTTTGATCGATGTTGAGGTTGGCGAAGGGGCAAA
This sequence comes from Propionibacteriaceae bacterium, assembly GCA_031287505.1. GTDB lineage: Bacteria > Actinomycetota > Actinomycetes > Propionibacteriales > Propionibacteriaceae > Propionicimonas. Next base: position 300 of record JAITSW010000004.1, on the reverse strand, counting down.
AGTTGTTCGTTCGCACGCCTTGCTGGCCATTATCGAAGCTGAGGCAAATGTCGGTCCGTTTAGCTTCCTTCGTCCGGGCACCGTCGTAGGCGTGGGCGGCAAAGTCGGTGCCTTCGTCGAGACGAAGAACGCTCAAATTGGGGCTGGCTCCAAGGTGCCGCATCTGACGTACTGCGGTGACGCCGTCATTGGCGAGGGTGTGAACATTGGCGCTGGGACGATCTTTGCCAACTACGACGGGGTGGGCAAGTATCAAGTGAAGGTTGGCGACCAGAGCTTTGTCGGCAGTGATTCCGTGCT
>JAITSW010000191.1 GCA_031287505.1 Propionibacteriaceae bacterium | reverse complement strand
TCGGTGCATTTCATCGCTATCGGCGGTGCCGGTATGAGCGGGATTGCCGCGCTATTTGCCCGTCGGGGTGTAAGGGTTTCCGGTTCCGACCGTGAGGATTCCCCGGTGCTGGACGAGCTTCGCGCCCTGGGTATTTCCATCTTCGTCGGGCACGATGTCGCCAACCTTGGCGACGTCCAAACCGTGGTGGTATCCAGTGCTATCAGGGAAGACAACGTCGAACTCGCCGCTGCCCGCCAGCGCGGATTACGGGTCTGGCACCGCAGTGTGGCATTGGCCGCGCTCATGTTTGGGCATACTGGGGTGGCTATCACCGGCACCCACGGGAAGACCACCACTTCAGCCCTTGCCGCCCAACTGCTAGACGCGGCTGGCTTGGAGCCTAGCTGGGTATTGGGCGCGCCACTGGCCAAAGGCTCCAGCGCCAAGCTAGGCGCCGGAGATCCATTCGTCATTGAAGCGGACGAGTCAGATGGCTCGTATCTGCAGTACGACGCTTCAATCGTCTGCGTTACCAATATCGAATCTGACCATCTGGACAATTGGCTCACCGATACGGCTTATCGCGCGGGTTTTCTCTTATTGGCCGGCAAGCCCGGCGTGACGGCAGTGGTGGCTTCTGCCGACGACCCAGGGGCAAGGGATTTCATCGTCGGGCTATCGGCGACTGGCAAGAAGGTGGTGACTTTCGGAGAGGCTGAAGACGCGGATGTGCGGCTAAGCGAGTTCAGCTTTGCGGGGGCAGGATCGGATGCCGTGATCACCGCCGAAGGCGACACCGGCCCGGTGCATCTTGAAATGCCGGGAAAACACAACCTGTACAATTTCGCAGCCGCCTATGCCATCGGACGGTTGTTGGGGGTGCCCGGCTCGACCTTGCGCGAAGCCGCTTCGGGCTTGGTGGGGGCGCGGCGGCGCTTCCAAATTCTAGGGGCGGCCGCCGGAGTGCGGGTGGTTGACGATTACGCGCACCACCCCACCGAGATTGTGGCGGCGCTAAAGGCTGCCCGTCGGTACGCCGGGGTCGGACGGGTTATCGCCTGCTTCCAGCCACACCTATTCACCCGCACGCGCGATTTTGCCACCGAGTTGGGGGACGCTTTAGCGTTTGCCGATGGAATTGTGGTGACCGATATCTACCCGGCCCGGGAAGATCCCATCCCCGGTGTTACCGGAAAACTCGTTGCCGATGCCGCCTCGCGCACGGGCGGCCCGGTTGTCTATGTGCAATCTCTGGCCGAGGTGCCTCAAATACTGGCAGATCTTGCCCATGCCGGTGATGTGGTGATGACCATCGGGGCGGGGAGTATTACCCACGTGGGGCCGGAATTGCTGGCGATCTTGGACGCTAAGGCCTGAGAAATGCGATCTGGTGCTGATTTTAAAGCTCTGGCGGCTGCGCGGCGCCGTGCCAAGGCCCGGCGCCGATTTGGCATCGCGTTTTCCTTCACCTTGGTGCTCGCCCTAGCTGCCTCGGCTTTCTGGGCGGTGTGGTATTCAACGGCGCTGGCCGTGGTCAACGTCAAAGTGGTTGGCCTTGAGTCTCTCGGTGAAGACGCTGTCCGAACAGCGGCAAAGGTGCAGGTGGGCACCCCGCTGGCAGCTGTCAGCGTCAATGATGTTGCTGCTCAGGTTGCCGGCCTCCCGGCGGTGGCCGAAGTCTCCGTGGTGCGGCTTTGGCCGTCCACAGTTGAAATATCGGTGCGGGAGCGTAAGCCACGGCTGGTGGCGAAATGGGCGGGGAGCTATTTTTTGGCCGATGAGAGCGGAGTGGCCTTTCAAGTGGTGGAGAGCCAGCCCAAAGGGCTGCTGCTCGTTGACGCAAACCCCGCAAAAGCCCAACTGCTGGCGGACGCGTATTCGGCCTATGGGGCGTTGTCTGCAGAGACGGCCGAGAAGGTGGATTACATCTGGGCCACCACCGTCGATGACATCACCTTGAAGCTCAAAAGTGGGGATCAGGTGGTTTTTGGCAGTGTCGATCAGAAAGAGCTGAAGAGCCAGGTCTTAGATGTGCTCTTGAAACAGCCGGCCAAGAGCTACGACATCTCCGCGCCGGCGTTCCCCACGATTCGATGAACTCTTAACCTCACCTTGAGGGACGCGCCGCCTGCGGGGTCGGGCGTGGACATCGACTCCCACTCTCCTTAGTCTTGCTCTTGAAGCCAGTGCGATTGCCCTTCCCGTATCAAACGCAAAGGCCTTTTGATCGATCGTCACACAAGAGAAGGATGTCTGCGTGGGCACTGCATCCCAGAATTATCTGGCCATTATCAAGGTCGTCGGCGTTGGAGGGGGCGGTGTCAACGCTGTCAACCGAATGATCGAATCAGGCCTTCGAGGCGTGGAATTCGTCGCTATTAATACAGATGCGCAGGCGCTTTTGATGAGTGACGCGGATGTCAAGCTCGATATCGGCCGTGAGCTTACCCGGGGGCTTGGTGCCGGCGCTGATCCCTCCAAAGGCCGTCAGGCGGCTGAGGATCATGCCGAAGAAATCGAAGAGGTTCTCAAGGGCGCGGATATGGTTTTTGTCACGGCCGGCGAGGGTGGTGGCACCGGCACCGGGGCAGCTCCGATTGTGGCCCGCATCGCCCGCTCTCTTGGCGCATTGACCATTGGCGTGGTCACGCGCCCATTCAGCTTTGAAGGACGTCGCCGCTCAACGCAAGCCGAAGACGGCATCATCGCCTTGCGTGACGAGGTCGATACCTTGATCGTTATCCCTAACGACAAGTTGCTCGAAATGACGGATATCCGGGTTCCGATATTGGAAGCCTTCCGGCAGGCAGACCAGGTCTTGATGCAAGGTGTCTCGGGTATCACCGATTTGATTACCACCCCCGGCCTTATTAACTTGGACTTTGCCGATGTGAAGGCGGTTATGTCTGACGCCGGCTCAGCTCTGATGGGTATTGGTTCGGCTCGTGGCGATGACCGGGCTCACGCCGCCGCCGCCGCCGCCGTCTCCTCGCCCCTGCTTGAGGCGAGTATCGAAGGCGCGCACGGCGTGTTGCTTTCGATCGCAGGCGGCTCTGATTTGGGGCTCTTTGAAGTTTCCGCCGCGGCTGAGCTGATTGAAGAAGCCGCACATGAAGATGCCAACATCATCTTCGGCGCGGTTATCGACGATGCTTTGGGAGACGAAGTCCGCGTGACGGTAATCGCGGCAGGTTTCGATGGCGGTGCGGCACCGCATAAGCGTCAGCCCCGGGTGGAGCAGCCTTCTGCTTGGAGGCCTGGGCCATCGATTTCAACCCCGGCGCCCGCTGTCCCGGTAGCTCCAGTTCCCGTTCCCCCTCCTGTCGTTTCGGCGCCGATTCCGGCGGCTCCGCCAGCCGGCGATGATGACGACGACCTGGATGTTCCAGATTTTCTGAGGTAAACTGTCTTGGCTCTGCGCTAGAACTGCCGTAAGTGTCGCGTGTCTGAGGCTTGGAGCCAAATTGAGCCGATAGTCTCTTTGTGTAGTGGATTGCGCCGGTTACCAGCGCGGGATGAAAAGAGGCATAGCTTATGGCCACAGGCGTAAGGAAATTGGGAGTGTGGCTAGGTTTGGTCGTCCCTGAAGATGCCGGGGCTAACGAGGCTATTGAGGTTACCGAGGTAGTCGACGTGGTAACCGCTGACGAGGAGACAAATGTCACCCATATTGATTTCAAGCGCCCGGCACCCGAACCTGAATCTGAAAAGATCGTTTGGGTGCAGCCAGAAAAATATGCCGATGCCAAGGTTATCGGGGAGCACTATCTTTCCAACGTTCCAGTCGTAGTCGACCTGTCTTCGATGAGCACTCCAGATGCGAAGAGACTGGTGGATTTTTCTGCTGGCCTGACCTTTGGCACCTTGGGGAAGCTTGAGCGGGTGACGAAAAATGTTTTCCTGCTTACCCCGCTGGGGATGAGCGTTAGTGAAATGGATCGCGACCGAATTGCCAATACCCCCAAGGGGTGAGGGTTCAACTCTCAAGCTCTAGTACCTACTCATTTGGAAAACCGTGAACTCACGTTGTGGTCAGGGGCTTTCCTGCACTAGCCTCTAAGAGGTCAAGCCACTGGCGACGCTGGTGCTTTTATTCGTATGAGGTGAACAATGACCCTGACACTCGAACAGGTCCGGTCGACCCGTTTCCATCTTGCTCGGCGTAGCGGCTACGAGCCGGTGGATGTTGATGATTTTGTTGACAAGGTTGAAGCTACCCTGGCTTCCCTCCTTTCTGAGAATGAGTCGTTGAAAGCTCAGCTCGAACAGGCGGCGTCGTCAGAAAACGCCCAGCAGGCACGTATCCCGGCACCGGTCAACGCGGGTGACCCTGAGGAATTGGCCAAGGCCAAGTCCGAGATCAACTCTTTGCAAGATCGTTTGACCAGGCAAAGTGACGATATCGAGCGTCTGCGCCAAGAGATCGCCCGGCGCGACCAAGAGTTGTTGCCGTTGCGCTCTGAGGTGGAACAGCTTCGTCAGGAACGGGTTGCCGCCCAAGCTCCGCAGTCTCAGGTTGTCGGCCAGGTTGAGCACATTGTTGTCACTTCTTCGGCAGATGCCGCTCCGGCTGTTGCAAAGCTATTGCAGATGGCCACCGAGCAGGCCGAGCGCTTGGTGGGCGAGTCGCAGCAAGAGGCTCAACGGCTAGTCACCGAGGCCCGCTCCGAGGCCGAAAAAGTCTTGGATACCGCAAATCGCAAGGCCCATGAGATTGTCACCGATTCTCGCACTCGGGCAGAGCGCACCGAATCCGAAGCCCGGGTTAACGCTCAGTTGGTCACCGACGCCGCGCAGAACAAAGCTGATGCCGTCAATGCCCAGGCCGAGGCTCGTCGCGCTGAGCTATTCAACAAGCTGGAGCAAGAGCGCGATGCCCTCGCCGGCAAAGTTGAGGCGTTGCGCGATTTCGAGAAGAGCTACCGAGACAATCTCACTGCCTACTTGGACAGCCAAGTTCACGTGCTGAAGGCTACTGCTGTAGAGCCTGGAGAGATTCCAGAACTGCTGCAGCAGATTGGCGGGTCGGGTACCCCTAGGCTAGACGCTTTGCTCAACGAGCATCCACAAGGCTGAGTTCTTGCTTCCCGGTACGCCACCTGCATTGCAGGTGGCGTACCGTTGTCGTTAACCGCCAATGCCCGCCCTCCCTCAGCTAGACGGCGTCCATCCACAATATTCGCGCAATGCTGGCAATGGGACGTTAAGCATGCTAGATTGCCATGCCATGCCGAAGGTGACAATTACTCTCCCAGTGGCCGAGGGTGAAGACCCCTGGACGAGCGGGGAGATCGAAGAAGTGCGTCAGGAATTGCAAGATGATGTTGAGCGGTTGAGTGCAGCTGTTCAAAAGTCTCAGGCGGAGCTAGACGAGCTCTTTAGCGAGAGCAACGACGGCGCCGGCCGTGATGCTGCCGACGTTGGCTCCTCAAATTTTGAGCGTGACCAGGAAATGTCGCTGGTGCGCAACGCCCAGTTGATTTTGGATCAGGCGCAAAACGCGCTGAAGCTATTCGAGGCGGGGGAGTACGGTTGGTGTGAATCCTGCGGTAAACCCATCGGTAAAGACCGTCTCCAGATATTCCCGCGGGCAACCCTGTGTGTCGAATGCAAACGACAAGCTGAAAGGCGATAGCTATTCCACATTTACCCCAGTCGCTGGCGGCGAAGCGAGTTGTGATCGCTATTATCGCGGTGCTTGCCTTTCTCGCCGATCTGGGCGCAAAGGAGTTGGCGCTCGCCTTTTTGGATCCAGCCAAACCCATTGATCTACTAGGTGGCCTGTTTTCCCTCAGATTACTTCGAAATCCGGGTGCGGCGTTTTCCCTTGGCGAGAATATGACCGTGGTCTTCGCGGTCTTTGCCGCGGTTGCGCTGACCTTTGTCACGGTTTGGCTCATCCCCAAAGTCAGGGTCTGGAGCTGGGCGGTAATCGCGGGGCTCTTGTGGGCGGGCATAGCCGGTAACCTCGCTGATCGACTTTTCCGGGAGCCCTCGCCTTTTTACGGCGAAGTCGTTGACTTTATTTCCGTTCCGTATTTTGCCGTGTTCAATGTGGCCGACATTTGGATCAGCTGCTCGGCGGTATTGATTGTGTATTTCATCGCCATCAGGCAACAGGGCGTCAACGGGGCGACTCTGAGGGAGCCGCCAGCTGTTCCCACTGACCAGGTGCGGCAGCCTTGACAGGCGTGTGGATCATCACCGAAGATCTCGTGGGGGAACGGGTGGATGTGGCGGCGTCCCGACTAAGCGGGCTGACCAGAAGTCGAATATCCGAGCTGGTCGAAATCAACGCGCTCACGCTCAACTCGCATCCCGTCGCCAAATCTCGCAAAGTGTCGCTCTCGGACGTTCTAGAGATCCAAGACATGCGAGAAAAGACGCTCTCCCTGGTGCCGAGGTTGGCTCCTGGCACACAAATTGTCTATGACGACGATGCTTTGGCGGTAGTCGACAAACCGGCTGGGGTAGCCGCCCATCCAGCATTTGGCTGGGAAGGCCCGACGGTTGTGGAGCACCTGATCGCGGTCGGAATCCAGATATCGACTTCCGGGGATGCCTGGCGTCAGGGTATCGTGCAGCGTCTTGACGCGGGTACTTCCGGGCTAATGGCGGTGGCCAAAAACGAAGCGGCTTATACCGGGCTGAAAACGGCATTTGCGCAGCGGACGGTACGCAAGATCTACCACACCCTCGTTTCGGGGGAGCTAGAGCCGTCTGAAGGTGTTATCGACGCCCCTATCGGGCGTCACCCGGGCAACGACTTCAAAATGGCCGTGGTCTCGTCTGGCCGTTATGCCATCACCGAGTATTCCACCATTGAAAAGTATCGTTCCACTTCTTTGCTGCGCATCCAGCTTCTCACCGGTCGCACCCACCAAATTCGGGTACACATGCTGGCTCTCAAACACCCTTGTGTCGGAGATCCGGTTTATGGGGGGGATAAGGCGCTGGCGGCGAAGATTGGCTTGACCCGCCAGTGGTTGCATGCCGTAGAACTCGGTTTCACCCATCCAATCACCGGGGCGCAGTTGGTGTTTGCCTCCCCCTATCCACCTGATCTGGCACAAGCTCTAGCTAAGGTGGAGCGCTAGAGGGTTTTCCCTGAATACAGATGTTAAGACTTTGATAATTGGGTGGAAAAGTCGTCACAGTGGATCTGTCTGCGGTCTTTATTAGTAGGCTGTGTGCGTGAGAAGAGCCAAAATCGTTGCCACCATCGGACCAGCCACAGATTCGGAAGAGGCGATTTTAGAGCTTGCCCGAGCCGGGATGAATGTCGCCAGGCTCAATATGAGCCATGGCGATCAACTCTTGCATGCCCAACGTTTGGAATGGGTGCGCCATGCTGCGCGGGTAGTTGGCCGGCCTATCGGGGTTTTAGCCGATCTGCAAGGGCCAAAGATTCGTTTGGGGGTGTTTCCCGGCGGGCCGGTGACGCTCGTCGAAGGTGAGAAGTTCATCATCACCACCGAAGACATTCCGGGTACCGCCCAGCGGGCCGGCACTACTTTGCAAACGCTCACCAAAGATGTCAGCCCCGGCGATGATGTGCTCATCGATGACGGCCATATCGTCCTAAAAGCCTTGGAAGTCACCGACACCGAGGTCGTCACCGAGATCATTGTCGGCGGGCAGATTTCTGATCACAAAGGCATCAACTTGCCTGGAGTTGCCGTGAGTGTTCCGGCGTTGAGTGAAAAAGACCAACTTGATCTGCGTTTTGCGCTGCGCCATGGCGTTGACATGGTGGCGCTGTCCTTCGTGCGTAGCCCCAATGACATCAAGCCAGTTCACAAAATTATGGATGAAGAGGGGCGTCACGTCCCAGTGGTGGCCAAGCTTGAAAAACCTCAGGCTATCGAGAACTTGGAAGCGATTGTGGACGCCTTCGACGCCTTCATGGTTGCGCGCGGCGATTTGGGCGTCGAATTGCCGCTCGAAGACGTCCCGTCGGTGCAAAAGCAGATTATTGACGCAGCCCGCATCTGGGCCAAGCCGGTGATCGTGGCCACCCAAATGCTGGATTCGATGATTTCGTCCTACCGTCCTACCCGTGCCGAGGTTTCCGATGTGGCCAATGCCATCTTGGACGGCGCAGACGCGGTGATGCTTTCCGGTGAGACGGCCATGGGCAAATATGCCATCGACTCGGTCAAGGTGATGAAACGCATTATCGTGAAAACCGAAGAGAGCGGATTTGCCGAGATCCGCCATTTAGACTGGGATGTCCACACCGTGTCCGGCATTATCTCCAAGGCCGCAGTGGAAGTGGCCGAACAAGGCGATGCCAAATATTTGGCGGCTTTTACCATCTCAGGCGACACCCCGCACCGTCTGGCCAGGTTGCGTTCCACTGTGCCGATCATCGCCTTCACCCCACTCCCGCAGACGGCAAACGAGCTGACCCTATGCTGGGGTGTGCGCTCCTACGTGACTCCCGAGTACACCACGCTAGACGCGATGATCCAATCAGTGCAGACCGGACTAACCGATCTGGGGCTAGTGGGTCACGGCGACAAAATTGTGATCGTTTCCGGCAATCCCGGGAGGAACCAATTCAACTCGAACGCCTTGCGGATTTACGAGATGCAATAAGACCCGCGGGTATTTGGCATTTGCTTGTTATCAACGGATTGTATTTGGGCGTATACTGTTATGTA
>JAITSW010000175.1 GCA_031287505.1 Propionibacteriaceae bacterium | reverse complement strand
AGGGTGCAACAATGACAGAAATCATGGAGATCTTCGCGCCCACGATGAAGTTTTGGAGAGAACAGCAAGAACTCGAGAAGATGCTGGTCATTTCGGAGGCAAATGCCGGTGGCGGGCCGCTCCCGCTGGATTTGGATTCCGGCATTGTCGAATTGCGCGACGTGACACACCGCGACTCATCGGAAACTGATTCGCACTAAACTGACCTGGTTATGTCTGATGCTTTAGAACCGGCTCGTTTGCGCGTAGCCCCTTCGCCTACCGGCGATCCCCATGTCGGCACGGCTTATATGTCGTTATTCAACCTCGCTTACGCTCGCAAGACCGGGGGACAGTTTGTGCTTCGCATAGAAGACACTGACCGCGCCCGGTATGCGGCGGATTCTGAGGCGCAGATCTTTGAGACTCTGCGTTGGCTGGAGTTGCCTTGGGATGAAGGCCCAGACATCGGCGGGCCGTATGCCCCTTATCGGCAGTCTGAACGGCTTGACACCTATCGCCCCTTTGTGGAAAAGCTCATTGAAGATGGCCATGCATATTTCTGCTGGTGTTCGTCCGAACGTTTGTCCGAATTGCGCAGGCAACAGCAGGAATCGAAACAAGCTGTCACGGGCTATGACCGGCTCTGTTATGGCAAGACCTGGGAAGAGCGAGCCCGACTACCGGGATTTAGCGAGAATCCAGTGGTTCGGATGTTCATTCCCGACCAGGTGGAGTTGACTTTTACCGACGTTATCCGCGGGTCGGTGAATGCCCCCCGTCCCGACGATCAGGTCATTCTCAAGGCCGACGGCTTCCCCACATATCACTTGGCAGTGGTTGTAGACGATCACTTGATGGGTATTACCCATGTCGTTAGGGGGGAGGAGTGGATTTCATCCACTCCCAAGCACATTCTGCTCTACAAGTGGTTGGGATTTACCCCACCTGCCTTTGCGCACATGCCCCTGCTGCGCAACCCCGACAAATCCAAGATTTCCAAGCGTAAGAATCCAGCTGCGCGCCTGACGTGGTTCCGCGAGCAAGGCTATCTGCCGCAGGCGCTGCGCAATTTCCTCCAACTTCTGGCCTATCCGCCGGCTGATGGCGATCAGGAAATCGTATCCTTTGAAGAGTTCGCGGCGGATTTCTCTTGGAACAAGGTAAATACCGTTGGGCCGATTTTTGATCTGGCGAAATTGAATTGGCTCAACGGCCAGTACATTAGATCGCTTTCCCCCGACGACCTGGCACAGCAGCTTGTCGCGTACCTCAGTACCTATGGCACTTGGGTAAATGCCCCCTCGGATAGCGATATCGAGCGCGTTCGCCAGGCCACGCCCCTCATCCAAGAGCGCATCACCCTGCTTAGCGATGCTTGGCCCCTCATCGAGTTCCTCTTCACGCCCGACGATGATCTGGTCATTGGCGAGGATGCGCGCGCGCAGCTTAAGGATGGCTACCGGGAGGTGCTGGTAGCAGCCATTTCAGCCTTGGAAGCTGTGGATGATTTCACTGCTGAATCCATACATGCGAGCCTAAACGAGGCACTGGTAGCGCAAATGGGCATTAAGCCCAGATTGGCCTTTGGTCCGGTTCGGGTAGCTCTTACCGGTTTGCGGGTCTCTCCACCGCTCTTCGAGTCGATGGAGATTCTCTCGAAGGTCTCAACTCTGGCCCGGCTGCGTAAACTGGCCGCAAGTTAGCCGTTGGAAGGTTGCTGGTGATATCGAAGTGCGCACACTGCCAGCCCAGCTCTTCTTGATTTAGCCGCATGGTTACCACTGCTGACCGGCTTCCCTGGCGTATGTGATCCGCAATTTCCAGGGTGTGGAAATTTGGGCGTTGAACGTGGATAGAGAAGAGCCTGAACGGGATTGCCCCGTGCGCAAGTGCGAAGGCCCGAATTTGATGTATTACGCTCGGAGAGAACCAAAGCTCAAGTTGTGTCAATGCGCGACGTCTATTGATGGCTTCAAGGACGGCAACCGACACGTTGCGGGTTAGAGTGCGAAGCTCTTCATTTACGGTATTGCCTTGGTGGATTACGTCGGGGATGACGCCCCAAGGCAACATAGGTTGCGGCCGCGGAGGCGGGTCAATGACCGGAAATACCCGCTGGGAATAGAGGTTGGGCGAATTGGAATTGGGGAAGTCTGGTAGGGGCTGTGAAAGCATGGTTTCTCCTTTTCAGACTGGTGAGACAACTCTTGCGTGAAAATGCCCAGTACCCTAATTGAAAATGGCCTCCTGTGGATAACTTGACTTATCCACAGGCTCCACCCGAATCTGGGTAGCTGGGGGACGCGTAAGGCCGATAAGTTGGCAACTGCTTGGCGTTTGTGCCAGAATAGACAAGTTGCTCCGACGGCCTCCGTTGGAGTGTCCAAGGAAGTTTGGCGCGCGGGTGCCAGGCCCTACCATGATCCAAGCAAAGAAATTTGAATCATGTGCGGCCTAAGACAGCTCCGACACGCCCGACCTCGGGTTTCGGAGCAACGGTTTTAGAGGAGATGCGCCTCTAAGGCTAGAAACGACAGATAGGACGACTCCAGTGGCGGATGACAAGATCCGGATTAAACTCCGGGCTTACGACCACGAGGTCATCGACTCCTCGGCGAAGAAAATCGTCGATATCGTGACCCGTACCGGTGCCAAGGTGGCCGGCCCCGTGCCGCTGCCCACCGAGAAGAACGTGTATTGCGTAATCCGTTCTCCTCATAAGTACAAGGACAGCCGGGAGCACTTCGAGAAGCGCACCCATAAGAGGCTCATCGACATTCTCAGCCCCAACCCGAAGACGATCGATTCGCTCATGCGTCTTGACCTTCCAGCTGGCGTTGACATTAATATCAAACTTCCGTGAGGTTGATGATGAGCGAAAGAAATGTAAAAGGTTTACTCGGCACCAAATTGGGCATGACCCAGATTTGGGATGCCGAAAACAAGGTGATCCCAGTCACAGTGATTCAGGCCGGATCCAACGTGGTTACGCAGATCCGCACCCCTCAAAATGACGGCTATTCCGCCGTTCAGCTGGGTTTTGGCGCTGTGAAGGCGAAGTCGGTCAACAAGCCTGCCAAGGGGCATTTCGATAAAGCAGATGTAACTCCCCGTAAGCACCTCGTCGAGCTGCGCACCTCTGAGATCGCCAATTACTCCGTAGGCCAAGAACTCGGCGTCGACACCTTCGCCGATGGTGAAGTCGTCGATATCACCGGAGTCTCCAAAGGCAAGGGCACCGCAGGTGTCATGAAGCGCCACGGGTTCAAGGGTCTTCGGGCCTCCCACGGCGTGCACCGTAAGCACCGTTCACCAGGCTCCATCGGCGCCTGCGCCACCCCATCACGTGTCTTCAAAGGGACGCGAATGGCTGGCCGCACCGGTGTTGAGCGGGTTACCGTGCAAAACCTCACCATCTATTCTGTGGATCTCGAGCGAGGCTTGATTTTGGTCAAAGGTTCCATCCCAGGGCCAAAGGGCGCGCTTGTTGTAATCCGCAATGCTGCTAAGAAGGGGGCGTGAAATGAGTGAAACTCGCACTGTTACCTTGCTAGGCGGCAAAGCCGTGGCTGAATTGCCAGGTGAGCTTTTCGACACCCAGTCAAATATTCCGCTGATCCACCAAGTCGTTGTGGCTCAGCTTGCGGCGGCACGTCAGGGCACGCATTCTACGAAGACTCGCAGTGAGGTTGCCGGCGGCGGCGCTAAGCCATGGCGCCAGAAGGGCACTGGCCGAGCCCGCCAAGGTTCGCGCAGAGCCCCGCAGTGGACCGGTGGAGGCGTTGTCCACGGCCCAAAGCCACGCGCATACAACCAGCGCACCCCCAAGAAAATGATTGTTGCCGCGCTTCGCGGAGCCCTCTCTGATCGGGCTCGCGATGGTCGCATCCATGTCGTCGCTTCCTTCGTTACCGGCGAGGTGCCTTCCACAAAGCAAGCCCTCAAGGCTTTGGCTCCTATTGAAGGCTTCCGCGTTCTCGTGGTTCTTTCCCGTATTGAAGAAGTCGCCTGGATGAGTTTGCGCAACGTCGCCAGCGTGCATGTCATAACAGTTGACCAGCTCAATGCGTATGACGTGTTGCTTAGTGACGACGTGGTCTTCTCAAATCAAGCTCTCGCCGAGTTCACCGGTTTGCCGGTAGTCGAGGTTGCGGCTGAGGCTGAGGAGGAGGCTCCCAAAGCCAAGCCAGCCCAAAAGAGCGCTGCTAAGAAGGCCGCAGCCGCTGAAGAGGTCGCTGAACCAGTTGCCGCTGACGAGGCCGCTGAACCAGATGCCGAAGAGGCTGTAGTTGGGGAAGACGCCGTTGGAGAAGCTGCTGAGCCTGAGGTAAACCCTGCGGCTAAAAAGTCGGCAAAGAAGGCTGAAGCTGAAGCGCCTGCTCAGGCTCCTGTCGATGACGAGGCAACAAGCGAGGAGGCGAAATGAGCCCACTGAAGATTCGGGATCATCGCGACATCTTGATAGCGCCGATTACTTCTGAAAAGACGTATGGCTTGCTCGACGAAAACAAATACACCTTTATTGTGGCGCCCGATGCCAATAAGACTGAGATCAAGATTGCCATCGAGGCGGTTTTCGGCGTCAAGGTGACGTCGGTGAACACACTCAACCGCAAAGGTAAGAAGCGTCGCACCCGCGCCGGTTGGGGATCTCGTAAAGACACCAAGCGTGCGATTGTGAGCGTTGCCGAAGGCCAGCGTATCGATATCTTTACCGGGCCGCTGGCATAGGAAGGTAGTTAGAAGACATGGCAATTCGTAAGTACAAGCCGACTACGCCGGGTCGTCGCGGCTCGTCGGTGTCAGATTTCGCAGAAATAACGCGATCCACACCGGAAAAGTCGTTGTTGGTGGCTAAGCCAAAGACCGGCGGCCGCAACAACCAAGGTCGGATCACAACCCGTCATATCGGAGGCGGCCACAAGCAGGCTTACCGTCTGGTTGATTTCAGGCGCTATGACAAGGACGGAGTTCCGGCCAAGGTTGC
>JAITSW010000149.1 GCA_031287505.1 Propionibacteriaceae bacterium | reverse complement strand
GCCGAACCCGCAGCCTCTTTGAGGCAGATCCACTCGCCCGGCGCGCAAAACTCGCCCAAGACTATGTCGCCAAAGGCGTAGACCCCAGAACCGCTGAGCAATTTGTGGCTGAACTGAGGGATTCAGATGTGGAAGCCAATGCCTTGAGTTCTCTCGGGATTGACGCCGACCGCCCAGTTTCGCCTTGGGTGGCTGCCGGAGCCTCATTTGTATCTTTCACCATCGGCGCATTGATTCCACTGCTCGCTATGGCCTTCACTCCCCCTGGGCTGCGGCTGTCTGTCACGGTCGCCGCCGTGGTTGCGGCACTTGTCATCACCGGCTTCGCGGCAGCCCGCTTGAGCTCCGTCCCAGTCTTGCGTCCCATCGTGCGCAATGTCGTGGTCGGAATGGCGGCCATGAACGTCACCTATTTGGCGGGCTCGCTTTTCCAACTCACGCTCTAAGGCGCTGTTCCATCTCATCCGCATCGAGGGTCAGCCTTTTCTTCAAACCATCCCAACAGCTAGGCGGGATAATCCCATAGGAGAGCTCCCGAAAGACGGGTAAGGCCGCAGAGTGCGGAAATTCCCCCTCCAAACGCTGAGCGCAAATTGATTGCACCACGCCGTTCCCGCTGATCCAAGCTGTAAGCCCCAATAACTCCAGCGGATGCTGCTGGTAAGAATCTGGAATACCGGCAACCACCTGCCACCAGAGCCGAAAATGCTGGTCGGCGTTCCTAAATGAAATCGCCAATATAGCCTCCTGCCGGGCAGCTGCCGATTTGCAAAGCAGCGCCAGTCTTGCGGATCGCGTTGGGTGGGAAAGCCCAGTTCTGAGACCCTCGTCAAGCAAAGACGACATCAGCCAAGGCAACCCCTGCGGATCCATAGCGTCCAGTTCCTTCGCCTCAGATTTCAAGACGGCCGCGATTTGCCGCCGCTGAGAGCCTTTCGGCCCCGCGAGTCCAAGGCAGATTTCCTCACGAGAACCACAGACGCTCAGCCCTTGCAAAACCGCTTGCGCCGCCGCTTGGGAGGTATTTGCCAAAGCCGATACCGGGCTGCCATCTGGGGACGCCGACACGCAACCGTCGTCACCGACATAGAAAGACCCACTCAGGCGATCCTTGTCTAAGCGGGCTTCCACCCGGCGCAACACCGTCCAAGCCAAATTCTTATCGCTGCCGTAAAGCACGAACCAGCCTTTGCCGGCGGGAAACCGTGCCCATATTCTCTCCAAGAGTTCGCTGATTGCGCCCGGCCGAAGCAACGGCTCCAGATCTGATCTGGCAGTGAGCTCGGTCAGACCGGCAACCGTCACGATAATGACTAGCGATTCTTTGGGATAAAAGCCCAGCAAGTGCGGGATGATACCGACGAGGTCGTCAACCTCGCGCAAGCGTATCGGCGAAATCCTGTTTGTCTCCATAACCTGGGTTATGTCGGCAGATTTTCAGATTAGCCACTTATCCACAGAATTTCTTTTTCGAAGAAGTTATCCACAGACACCGTCCTTTACCGGGCATAATCACCGAAATTCACATCCCAACCGATACCGTTAAGGGCGATGAGTATGAACTTCGACCCAGAACAACCAGCTTCCCCGCCGGCACCTCCCACCCCAGGATGGGCTCCAGCCCCCATGCCGAAGTCTCTAGACGGCTCGGGACAGCTTCGCACCACTGTCGGAGCCCCCCAGCAGCCGTTCCCCAACCAGGTACCCGATCCAGTAGTCAGCGTTGACGATTTTGCCCCTCCGCGTCCAAAAGCCCCCTGGCTGGTTGGCCTTGGGCTGCTCCTAGTCGGGGTTGTCATCAGCTGGTTCGCGCTCGGGCAGCCCGGCAACATCATCCCGACTCCCGATCCGGTTCCATCGGCTAGCGCCGGCGAGGCTACCCCGACGTGGGGCTTGCCGTTCACGATTTCCGAACACCGCCAAGGCAGGTGGGAAGTCATTGAACATGAGTGGACAGCGCAAGGCCTAGAGGTCAACATCCGCCTGAGAGTCGAAAAAGGCCCACTCTCCGTTGATTTTCGCGCCTACGACAATTCCGCTCTGGAAAGCAGCTACCAAGGCACTGGCAACAGAGCGCCCGCCTTCCCGGTGGGAGAGATCGCCGAAGGCGACGAGCAAAGCGGATGGGTGTTTTTCCAAATGCGGCGTGGAGATGCCACCTTGATTCTCACCGATCTGTGGGGCTCGCAGATTTCCGCACTCCCCATCCCCGGCTAGCCTAAGGAATATATGCCCGACAAGCTTCACATTGGCCTTTTCACCGATGATTTCTTCCCAGATTCGGGGGGAATCGGCCGTTCGGTGCAGCTTCAGCTCACCGAGTTGGCTAACGCCGGCCATGATGTCACCCTCTTCGCCCCCAGATCACACTTCACAGCTCCCGAAATCGGAAAATACGCCCGCCTTCCCTGCTGGCGCGTCCCGCTGGGTCCGAGCTATCTGTGCATGTTGGCTTCGACTCCCCTGCTGGCCAATCAGATTGCGGCAAAATATCCCCTCGACGTTATTCACACCCAAACCGAGCGTGGGGCAATCCATCTAGGCGCGATGCTCTCGAGGCGCCTGGGTATCCCACACGTCCACTCGTTTCACTCCAACTATGCGGGTGCCTACACCACCTCCCTTTTTGAGACTTTGTTTCTCTCCCTGGCCTATCTTCCGTATTCGTCCGCAGCCCTCAAAGTCTTTCGCCATGGGCTAAACGACACTCCCCTACGACCATCCACCCTGCGCAACACCGACAGCCCCTACGACCGGCTGATTTTTCGGCCGCTGGCCTATATGGCCAGCCAGGTCACCGCTTTCACTTCCCCGGCGCAGTTCATGGTCGACGCCATCGACGAAGCCTCCGGCGGGGTAGTCGGAGCGCGTGGTTATGTGGTTCCCAGTGGCGTAAACGACGCTTTTTTACGCGTTGAACGCCAGCGCCCATTTTCAAAGACCACCCGTTTCATCTCCAGCGGGCGGTTGGACGGAGTCAAGCGCATCGACGCCATCATTGACGCCTTTGCCCTGTTAGACGATGAGAACGCCGAGTTGGTCATTGTCGGAGCCGGGCCTCGCGAAGGCGCGCTCAAGGCGCAGGCCAAAAAAGTCGCCAAAGGCAAGGTCAACTTCGTCGGGCACATAGGCGATACCATGAAGTTGGCGCAAACGGTTGCGGATGCGGATGTATTTGTCCTAGCGTCCTATCACTTCGACACCCAAGGCATGGTCTTGGCTGAAGCAGCAGCCGTCGGCACGCCCATTCTCTACTGCGACGACCGCCTCCACGTCGGCATCGGCGCAAATGCGCTGCTTACCGGGCATGGGCCAGCCGACTTGGCCCAGGGTATGCGGGCGTTGGCCGCCGACCCAGATCGCCGAATCGAAATGGGCAAAGTCGGGATGGCCCTTACCGATTCGCTCACTTCTGCGACCATGTGCGAACGCTATGTTGCGGCCTATCGCGAGGCCATCGCCCAGTTTCCCACGCGCGGCCAAGCTGTCGGGGCGGAGAAAATCAGCGCGCCCGAGTAGCGGGCAACTTCGTCCCAGCCACCTGCCGCTGTAGCAGGATTTCCCGCCGGAAACGGAAAAGCCGAGCCGGACGCCCGCCAGTTTCAGCCACCTCGCCTGTCTCTTCCACTAGATCTTCGTTAGCTACCAGACGTCTGAAATTTTGAGTATGGACGGCGGTTCCGGCTAGCGCCTCCACACAGTCTTGCAATTGCCGAAGGGTGAATTGCGGGCTCATCAGCTCAAAAACCACCGGACGATACTGGATCTTCGCCCGCAACCTTGCCAAACCGGTGGCCAAGACCCGACGCTGATCGCCAATCATCCGCGTTCCAGGGACGATCTTTTCCGCGGGCAGACGCCACATCGCCCGGGATTCTGGCAGCAAGCCCACCTCATAGAGCAATTCGTATCGCTGCAAAACCCAGTCAGGCTGCCAAACATGCCCATTGAATCCAAAAGCAATCGCACACCGTTGCGTCCTAGCCTCTTCAAAGTGTGGATCGGCGGCGGCCCATTCCAAGATCTGCGGACGAATATGCTTTTCCAGCAAATCCCGCCCAGTCCTCACATCCTCCCAGGGAAAGATGGAGTACCAAGGACGCCACCGGCCGATTCCAGTGTCTTGCCCAGGCGTGGTCAAACCCAGATACGAAACCGACAGGCTTTGCCGGTCGCCATCGATGCGCCGATCAAGATTGACGAAGGTATAGAGCTGCTCCAAGAATCCAAGGTGGCGTCCAGTTTGCTCTTCCACCCAAGCCCGAGTTGCCGACTGTAGTGAATGCTGATCTGGCATCAAGGGGCCGGCCGGCAGGCAAACGTCATCACCGAGCGTCAAAACACATGGCTGCCCATCGACCACGGCGACGATCACCGCGAGGAGTTCAGCCGTAATTGCCGATGCCATAAACCCTCCAGACTTTGGCAATAGCCTATCGAGAACACGAAATATCCCAACTTGGGCGAACTAACCCTCAAGTAGGGGATGCCAGTGCCGGCCAGGCACGTCTTTGGCCTGTAACCCCAATGCCCGGTGAGATTGCATAAAAAAGTGGTCTTGGTCAATTTCTCGACCAAGACCACTCATCCTCCCCCACTCCCCCAAAGGGAGCTACAGTAACTACCTCCGACCGCAAATCCCCCACTCCAGATGGCCACCTCTGGACTATTTGCCCTTGTCCGAGCTTGTTACAACAGACATAACGACGCCTATGCAGATACTATT
>JAITSW010000086.1 GCA_031287505.1 Propionibacteriaceae bacterium | reverse complement strand
CTGCCAGGCGGATAGCGGGCCGCCAAACCACGCGCTATCTCTAGGGCATCTTCAAGGAGTTCGCCGTATGTCCATCGTTTTGCGCAAGACGAGTCGCCTACCCCTTCGAGTAGGGCAATTCGATCCGGATGCGCAGACGCAGCCTCCCGTAGGGCGTCTCCCACGGTGAGGTTGCGCTCTGGGATGCCAACTGGCCCAATTGCGTAGGCGGGAGCAGGATTTGCCGGGCCTTCATGAGCCATCGTAATTGCCTTCTGCGCTATGCAAGGCGGAACAGCGGCAAGGTGACCTCGTCGTTGATTGCCCCATAGTCGATAATCACCTCAAGGCCGATCTTGAGGTCTTCGGGCTGGCAGTCGATGATGTTGGACATCAGGATGGCACCCTCTTCGAGCTCGATAAGGCCGATGGCAATCGGCACATCGTCTTGGTAGGCGTTACCGCGGGCGCGATACAGCACGGTATACGTCCAAATCTTTCCCTTGCCGCTGATCGGAGTCCAGGTGTAGGCGAAAGAACCGCAGGAGTGGCACACCGGGCCGGGGTAAAAGCGCCAATAGCCGCATTCGTCACACTTTTGGAGTTCAACGGCGTGTTCGCGGGCCGACTCCCAGAAACGCGCGGTGTCTTGGATAATCGTGGGCAGGGGACGGTTTTTCAAGCTTGGGTTCAGGTTGTTTTCTACTGTCATGTCAATCCTTATGCTGCTGCCGAGTTGAGGATGGTTACCGCGAAGTTGGACGCAACGGCGCTCACCGAAGTCGCAAGCACCACGTCCGCCTTCTTGGCCTGGGTTGGACCGGCCTCATGCCGGACTTGCTTTACCGCTTCGATAATGTGGTGCATGCCGCCACTGGCGCCCGGGTGGGCACAGCTGAGCAACCCGCCGTGAGTCGTCATCGGTTGGGCGCCGTCTGGATCGGCGATACCTGAGGCTAGCCATTCTCCGGCTTCCCCGCGACCGCAGAAACCCAGATCTTCAAGCTGGATCACGACTGTGGATGTGAATGAGTCATAGATCTCGATCACATCCATGTCTTCGGGCTTTAAACCCGCCTCGCCAAACGCGCGCTTGCCCGCCACGTCGATGACCGAGTGGATCAGATCATGGTCGCCATAGCCGCGGGCCAACTGTGCCATGTGGTAGAACGACTGTGCCTGGCCAAACCCGAGGAAACCGACTTCGCGTTTGGGATCCTTTGAAGTGCCCTGTGCCGAAACCACGTATGCCCCGGCGCCGTCAGAGACAAGTGCGCAGTCGAGCAGGTGGTGCGGCTCGGACACCATCCGGGAGTTCAGCACATCGTCCACGGTGATCAAATCGCGCATGTAGGCAAGCGGATTGCGATGCGCGTGCTTGCGGATCGTTACCGCAACCTGGGCGAAAGTCTCCGGGCCTTTGCCGTACTCATATAGGTAGCGTTGTGCCAACATGCCGTAATACGAGGGTACGGTGGCACCAAACGGGTATTCAAAATCCAAGTTATGCGCGCCGGCCGAAGCCATCATGGCGGCGCCAGACGCCATGCCGGTAGCCATTTTTTCGCCGCCGAGAATAAGTATGTGCCTGCTCTGACCCGATTCGACGGCTCCTTTTGCCCGCTCTAACGCCGCGCCAAACCCCGCACCGCCCATCTGAGTCGTATCGCAGTATGTCTTGCAGTAAAGACCCATCATCTCCGTCATATAGATGTGGTACCGGGGAGAGACGTGGAAGGCTGGATGGAGAATCAACCCATCCAGGTCTTGGAAGGTGATGCCGGCGTCATCGCAAGCCTTCTTTGCTGCTTCGAAGGTGAATTCCAGCATTGTCTGGTCGGGTAGTTTTCCCAGTCTTGATTCTCCGATACCGGAGATGACTGCTTTCTTTCCCATTGATTGCTCCTTTAACTTTTATCGCTACCAGTCGTCTTCGACTGGCCTATTTGAAACTGTGGTGCCCCGGCGTCGTCTGCCCGGTACAGGTGGGTTAGATCGGTCAAAACTTGGCCGTTGCGAATGGGAGTCGCATGTGGCGGCAACTCTTGCACAACTTCAATCTCCGCTGCTGCCAGCCGTTCGAAGAACTCGTCAAGATGCGCCATGGCACCGGTGTCTTGGTCGTGGACGACCATCAGCGCCCAATCCTGATCCCGGATCTGGCGCATAGCCCGATCCACCCATCCGTTGGGATCCTCCCAGTCTCTGGGGACGGCGGTCCACAGGGCCAGCGTGTAGCCACCGGCTGTCAAATACCTGATAGCTTCGGCTGAGAGGATGTTTTGCGAGATTTTCCCGTCTCCCCAAGGTCTGAAAAACTTCTCCGGATGCGCCAGATCGCCCAGAATCTCCTGAGACTGGCCGATTTCCCGCTCCGGCAGCCTCGGATCATCGCTCATCCCAAACTGTATTGAGTGGGTAAGGGTATGGTTTCCATGCCAGTGGCCTTCAGCGTGCGCCCGCTGCGCCAATTCGCGCCTTTGGGGGAGGAGGAGATCGCTTCCCACGCAAAAGAAAGTGGTTTTAATGCCATGGATCTCCAAGACGTCTAAGACCTGCTCGGTAATCCCAGGGGTTGGTCCGTTATCGAAAGTCAACGTCAGGCGGGGCATCGGAAGATCCTACCTAGTTTGCGCAACCATGACGTTGCGCAAACAGCCGATGCCCTCGATGGCTGTGTCGATGACGTCTCCGACTTGGAGAAACTGCGGCGGATCGAACCACTCGCCAACTCCGGCGGGAGTGCCGGTGTAGATAACATCACCGGGCAAAAGGGTTACCACGGCTGACAGATACTCGATGAGTTCGCTGACGCCCATAAGCATTTCGCCGGTGCGGGCGTGCTGGACCACTTTGCCGTTTACCCTGGTTTCGATCTCCAGATCGTCCTTGTCGGGGACGGCATCGGGAGTGACCACCCAGGGTCCCATCGGGCAAAAACCGGTGAAAGACTTGCCCAAATTGAACTGCGGCAGGGCACCCGCTTTCTGGAGTTCCCTCTCGGAGAGATCTTGCCCGGCTGTCAGCCCGGCAACATACTCCCAGGCTCGCTCACGCGGAATCTTGTGGCCTTTCTTGGCTATTACCACCACCAACTCAACTTCCCAATCGGTGCTGCCACCCGGATGGGGGACATCGGCATAGGGGCCGGTGATCGCAGAAACGAATTTGGTGAATACCGGCGGATCAGACAAAGGCAGGCCTGCTTCGGCGGTGTGGAGATCATAGTTGAGGCCTACCGCGAGCAACTGCCGCGGCATGGGGACGGGAGCTCCCAACTTGGCAATCTCCAAAGGCTCGGCATCATCAAAAGACACCTGATTTGCCCACTGCGCAAACTCGTCCCAATGATCGTAGACCGCTTGCGGGGAAGCCCCAAATCTCCCGCCGCTGGCTTTCTCGACGTCCAGCGTTACTTCTCCATCGCCGATAAGGACAAGTCGGCCTGATAGGTTCCCGTAACGCATCTTTACGCCTCCAACGAGTGCTTTGTGTCTGCAACTATATCCACGAAGTTTCGAATCGTCAAAGTTTTTCGAATCTTTGTCTAATGAATTAATATGTCAACCGGTTAACGCTGCACCCGTCCAGAGCCGTCGCCGCCGGCCAAAGCCCGCACCTCGGATTCGGTGACCACATTTACATCCCCGGGAATCGTGTGCTTCAAACAAGACGCCGCAGCCGCAAACTCAACTGAATCCTGCGGTGAATCCCCGCGCATCAGCCCAAATATCAACCCGGCGGCATAGGAGTCTCCGCCGCCAACCCGGTCAACAATGGGAAGGATCTCGTAGGTGCGGCTTAGATAGTGGCCACTGCTATTCGACATCATGCCGGCCCAGCGGTTTACCGAGGCCGAGATCGAAGTGCGCAGGCTTGTGGCTACTGTGGAAAACCCATAGGTGTCCATCAATCGCTTTGACACCACAGAGTAAGAGTCGACAGGCAGAGTTCCCTTGGTGACGTCGCTGCCTTGCGCGCGAATGCCAAACACTGTTCCGGCATCGTCCTCGTTTCCAAACAGAACATCAATACTTGGAGCTAATCGCTCCATTTCACGTCTAGCTTCCTCTGGGCTCCACATTCTGGCCCGATAGTT
>JAITSW010000036.1 GCA_031287505.1 Propionibacteriaceae bacterium | reverse complement strand
AAAACCAAAATGAACCCACACAACCGCAGGTTCACCAGTTTCCTATGTCCTGAGGCATTGTTTACGTTGGTGTCTCGGGTGTTTGTTGACGCTTTTTTGTGGCTGGTAGTCCTTGGCCGGGTCGAGGTGAGTTCGGCGAGGATTTCCCCGGCACTGACGTTTCCCGCACCCCGCCACGGTGAGGAAAACCTGAGTCGTACCCGAGTTGAGCCAAATGGGTGGCGGTCAGATATGGAACCGTGAGTTAGCGGCCCACCGTCCTTGACACTCGAAGCGCATCAACCAGTTTGACGTCACCTATCAGCAGGTAAAAGGGCGTGTGGACATCTCATCGATAAAACGCTCTTTGTCCTCCAAACCCTTCGCTGACAACACATCCATCGAAGTCAGGCCCGTGAGCACTCCACTGAAACTATGTTCGCCGGTGGTGGCATACCATCCGAACACCATTTCTTTACTGAAATCAAGATCCGTTGTTGCTTGTTCGACCTCCCAAGAGGGATTCTCTTGGAACAATCCCACCGACGAGGACGGACTCCCGAGTGCACGAGCACTCCACACCGTCGGAAAATCCTCATAGCTCAAATCGTCGCCATCAATGTAATACTTGACCTCCACTCGTTCCATAAAAGACGACGAAGGACAGATATCAACCACGCTCAAGCGGTACCCGCCATCCGAGACAGTAACATATCCCGGTGAGCCAGGCCGAGACGGGAAAAAGAGGGGAACGCTAGAACAACCCACCAAAAAAAACACCGCGACAGACAGGAAAGCCCCTCGGACGTTCTTCAGCAATTCGTGTATCCTCCTTTCTTCAAACCAGCCATGATCTCGAAGATATTTCCACACCCAGCCTTGCCTCCAGTCAACAACCCACGCCCGATACCTTCAGATACCAAATACGCCCCAGCCATGCCTAGCCCGAGAGACTTCCATTGCAGCGTGTGAACCCATTCATGCTGCAAGAGATCTTTGTATTTTTGGGTGGGCTTGCCGTTGCTTGACTTCATGCCGGAAAAAGTTAGAGGATCTTTGCTGGCATAGTAAGTCGTTCCATAGGTGGTTCCCCCACCGTACCCATCCAGCATTGCCAATTTGCCTCCCCAGCACACCTGCAAAGGCCAATCCCGCTCGTATCTGCATTTTCCTTTAGTCGCCAGAGTAATGGCTGCCACCCAAGCTCCGAGTTTGACAGCGAATGAGTAATTACTGATACCAATAGGATTCGAAAGAGCAAACATTCTTTGCGCGGAAGCGACGAGCCACGACCACCACGGGTCTACAGTCACTGGGAAAGCTGTGTCTTTGTCGAAGTCGACCACCTGCAAAATCCCATCATCAGTGATCTCATAATGCGTGTCCACTGAGTCTCCGTCGGCGTCTACCGCCCACGGGATATCTATCAGCCCTATCTGTTGAGACTGGATGACTGTTGTGATTTCAGGAGACGGTATCTCAACAATTCGCTCTTCTTGTTCCGGTGTCAGCTCGGCGAGGCCGTCGTACTCTAGCCCTAGTACTGAGACGATCTGAGCAAGCACACGCTCCGCCTCAGCGGGAGCGATAGTCTCAACTTCCGTATCGGCAAGAATCGCAATCGAGCCATCCAGCTGCTCGACCAGGCGTGCTGACCCAGGAAGCTCCATAGCAAACTCGATCTCGTTCGGAGCATCCTCATCCCCAAGAATCGCTACCATCTGCACACCGTCTTCAGTCGCCCGGGTAACCACATCGGTGCTGGGAGCTATTTCATTTTGCACCAGCGCCCCGTCTACTACTTGCGCGTCCTCGGCGTCGCCCAGAACCTGAACGCCGATATCCGGCATCCCGTCAGCGTGAAGGGAGATACTGCCGTCGCCTTCAATCACAACTTCACCTGTATCAGTCTCAGCGACCAACTTTTCACCGATTTGCTCCAACTCCACACCATCGACAGCGGACGCTGCTTCCGCAAGCTCCACCGCCGCTTCCGCATCGCCCGCCTCGTAGTCGCCAGCCGCATCGACTATCGCTGCCACATCATCCGAAAGGCCTGTGCTCGAAGGAAGCTCCACTTCAGAGGTATCTAAGATCGGCATTTCAACAGGCGCAACTGGCACTGACGGGCTTGCATGCGCGACCACAAACGACGATCCCGACATCGCGATCACGAGAAAAAGCACAAGTCCAACAGTCTTGGCCTTCCTAATCAACGCTCCGTGGGGGGGATAACGAACATGGAAACTCCTGTCAGGATTTGAACGCCTTTCATCGATTTGCGTTGCTAGTGACTATAGCACCACAGTCCCTCACCATCATCAACACCAACACCGGCGAAATCCTGCGACAACTCACCATCGACACCACCCGAGACTACCAACCCAAAAACACCCCAAAACCAAAATGAACCCACACAACCGCAGGTTCACCAGTTTCCTATGTCCCGAGACATCACAATGGCGGTGACGGTGGTGTCTGATTCGGGGACATAGTTGACACTTCACGTGAGCTAACGAACCTGCACTGACTAGGGCTTTTTCTTTAGCCATAAAACAGTCTGCCACTCGACCTAAGTCGCTTTGACTAGGCAAATCATCCACTTAGTCGCGAACCAAACGACAAACCCCGAAGTCAGAGCCACGTAAACAATGACCCAAGACATAGCGTCAACTATGTCCCGAGACATCACATAGTGCTCCCAAGGGTAGCGTTTTCAAACCTTTCCCGGCAGGCTCGCGCATTGTATAACCGCTGGTCACAGCCCACTTCAGAGTGGATGAGAGCAGCTTCTGAAGTCGAATTTTCAGACGCTAGAGGAGCTTGTATTGCGCGAATTGAAAACGCTCAAACCTTTTTAACCCAGTCAGAAGTAGACGAAATGGTGGCCACTTATGCTTCTGGGATGACAGCGGCTCAGGTGGGTGGCAAGTTCGGAGTTCATGAGTCGACGGTTCGGGCGCATGCGAAGAAGCACGGGTTGTTCCGCCACCTTCGAGAGTAACTCCTGAGGTTTTTGCCGAGTATGCGGCTGATGTTCCTGCGGCAGAACTAGCAAAAGAGTGTGGAGTTACAACGGACACAATTCTTCGACATGCCAGGCTTAACGGGATTCCAACATTGCCCCATTCCAAGGTGGTATCGCCAGCGATAGTTTCTGAGGCCATCTCCTTGTACGGACAGGGTTTGCATATTGCGGAGATCGGGAAGCGTTTCAGAATGGGATGTCGTGCGGTTCGGAAGGTTCTGGTTGATGGTGAAGTTCAGATTCGTGCTCGGGGCCGTCAATCGCAACTGGCGGAGCATCGGAGCCAGATCATCTGTCTGCAGAGGGATGGCTGGTCGTATGCGCGACTCAAAGGCTGTTCTGCAAGCACGGCCAGTATCTGTGTTCCACGCCGACCCAAGACTGTTGAGCTATTCTGATCTTCTCGGTGCTCTTGGTGCATATCTTGGTGCTTTTTTGGGTCGTGATTTTCTATGTGGATGATCCGGAATCGAGGATCTCCACTTCCACGATCTACGCAAGATTAACCTCACTTACCTGGCGCTGTCCGGCGCGACCGTCCGCGAACTTCAGGTCATCGCAGGCCACACCACCGCCACGATGGCCATGCGTTACCAGGAAGTCGCCGATGAACACCCGACCTGCGTCTACGACAGGCTCTCCGAGACCATCGACGAGAGCAAGGAGGCGTGAGTTGCGACTCCCAGAATTGTCAGACCCAGCCCGTAGGATTGTTCTCGTGATCGGAACCATGACGACAGGAGGCCGCGGTGCCTGAGAAGCAAACGGTCGAGTGGAAGTCGTCATGGCGCGACGAGTACCTCAAGTGGGTGTGCGGGTTCGCCAACGCGCAGGGCGGCGTGCTTGAAATCGGCAAGGACGACCGTGGTGCTGTCGTCGGTCTCACCGACTCGAAGAGGCTCCTTGAAGACATCCCCAACAAGATCAACAGTTCGATGGCCATCATGGCTGACGTCGACCTGCGCGAGGAGGGCGGCCTGGAGTACCTGGTCATCACCGTTGAGGCGTACCCGTATCCGATCAGCTATCACGGCAAGTACTACTACCGCTCTGGTGCGACGAACAGGGAGTTGACTGGTAACGCTCTGGACGAGTTCATCCTGAAGAAGCAAGGGCGGACGTGGGACGGTGTGCCCGTGCCTCAGGTCCGCGTTGAAGACCTCGACATGGTTGCGTTTCGGGAGTTCCGGCGAAGGGCGATGTCCAGCCTGCGGCTGACCGAGGCAGACGTGGCGGTCAGCGATGCGGAGTTGCTACGTAGTCTGCGGCTCACGGACGGCGACTATCTGAAGCGGGCGGCTGTGCTGTTGTTCCACGAGCAACCTGAGCAATACGTGATTGGCGCATACGTGAAGATCGGCTACTTCGAGACTGGTGCCGATCTGATGTACATGGACGAGGTGCATGGCTCGCTGATCACGATGGCCGACAAGGTTGTCGACATCCTCTACTCGAAGTACTTCAAGGGCCTGATCAGTTACGACAGACTCCAGCGCATTGAGACGTTCCCGGTGCCGATTGCCGCGTGCCGGGAAGCCGTGCTCAACGCCATCGTCCACCGTGACTACGGTACGGGCGTCCCGATCCAGATCAAGGTGTTCCCTGACGAAGTGATCATCTACAACGTCGGACAACTGCCCGAGCACTGGACGGTAGCTGACCTGCTGGCCAGGCACAGTTCCATGCCCCACAACCCCAACATCGCCAACGCCTTCTTCCGCTCCGGACAGATAGAGACCTGGGGGCGGGGCATCGAGAAGATTGAGGAGGCCTGCAAGGCAGGTGGCCATCCCGCGCCTGAGTTTGTTGCTACCGGGACAGAGATCAGGGTCCGGTTCACCACGCCGATCACCGAAGTCGACTTCGGTGATCGCTTCGGTGAAGACATCGGTGATGTCCGGCTCAACGCGAGCCAAGTGAATATCTTGAGGTTGATGTCGGCTGATCCACGCATCACGACGCAAGTCATCTCGGAGCGGGTTGGGACCACTAAGCGCCAGGTGGAGGTCAACATCGCCAAACTCAAGGCCTTGGGCTTGGTCGAACGGCAAGGCTCTGCCCGCAACGGAACCTGGCAGGTCAAGTAACGACCCCGTCGACCGAGTGCCTCTAACCGCCCAAACATCAGTAGCGCCTCACTTCTCGAACATGAGAGGTGAGGCGCTATTTGTGGTTAAGAACCTCCATGCCAGAGTAGCGATAGGGTAGCGTTTTCCTCAGTTTCCTAGGAACTCCAACGTTTCCCCTAGTAAAACCACATTCACCTGTGTTCGATCGCTTACGCTCCCTGTCACAAGCTTCAATCGGCACAAAATCAAGCAAGCTTGTTTTGAGCCTCAATCGCTTGTGTGCGAAAGAGGAGTTGCCGCGGATTTCCTTTCAGCAAATCCGCCGTCCTCAGCTTCCCTCCGGTCAGCTTCGGACCGCTCACTGCTCGGAAGTCCACCGGACTTCCTTCCGACGCTCGCGCCTTCGCAGGTTCAACTCCGCTGGCAATCTTCATTGTGATGTCTCGGGACATAGTTGACGCTATGTCTTGGGTCATTGTTTACGTGGCTCTGACTTCGGGGTTTGTCGTTTGGTTCGCGACTAAGTGGGTGATTTGTCTAGTCAAAGCGACTTAGGTCGAGTGGCAGACTGTTTTATGGCTAAAGAAAAAGCCCTAGTCAGTGCAGGTTCGTTGGCTCACGTGAAGTGTCAACTATGTCCCCGAATCAGACACGCTGGCAATCTTCATGCACTAATGGGTATGGCTCAGGCTTTCGACCTGAGCCATACCCATTAGTGCGCGAAAGAGGAGTTGAACCTCCACGCCCTTTCGGGCACACGGACCTGAACCGTGCGCGTCTGCCATTCCGCCACTCGCGCTTTGCTGAAAACAGCAACCAAGAGGCTATCACAGCAATGAGCGGGCAAACAACGAAGTGTTTCTTGGATCTAAGCTCGACCTGAAGGTGAGGCTCGCACAGGCAATATGCGCTTGGCGCGTGCCGGTCGGTAGGCTTGTGGGGACAGTGGGCAATACTTTTACCCTAACCGGCAGGAGGGTCATGGGCGTATTTGATGCAATAGAGAAGAAGCTCGAGGGTGCCGTGAGCTCTGTTTTCGCCAAAGCGTTTAAGGGTGAAGTCCAGCCGGTTGAGATTACCGCCCGGTTGCAGCGCGAGATGGACTCAGAGGCTACCGTCCTCGATAAAGATCGCAAACTTGCCCCCAACGGTTTTCACGTTTCGCTTTCTACCCACGACTTTGCCCGGCTCATCCCCTATTCAAAGACGATGAACGCTGAGATTTCCGCCCAGCTTTCCGCCTATGCCCTCGAGCATGATTACGTCCTTAACGGGACTATCTCAATTGACTATGAAGAGGACGAAAAACTCCCTATCGGCAAGATGCGCGTAGTTGCCACTTCTGAAGCCAGCGTCGCCTCCGACGAACAAATCATCCCGCCGCGCAGGAATTCGGTTTTTGTGGAGGTGAACGGGGTACGGCATCCGCTCATCCCCGGTTCCCTCACTATCGGACGCGGAAATGAAGTTGATCTGCGCATCAACGACCCGGGCATTTCCCGCGAGCATGCGCGCATCGACGCTGAATCAAGCGGGATGGGCCTGGCCATCAAAATCACCGACCTGGGTTCGACGAACGGCCTTAAAGTAAACGGGCAAAAAACGCCGGGGGCTCCCTTGATCGTCGGCTCCGTCGTAGACATCGGCAAGACCCAGCTCAAAATAGTGGCAGGCGCTGATGCCTGATTTGGTCACCCTCGGTCTGAAGCTGGGCTTTTTAGCCTTGCTATGGCTGGCTGTCCTTTTCACCGCCGGAGCCATCCGCACGGACGTTTTCGGCCGCAAAATCTCCACCAACGATCTCGCCAAGGCGGAGGCGGCATCGCGCAAGCAAATGAAAGACGCCAAGCGGCTGGCGAAAAAGTTGAAGCTCACCCATGGCCCGCAGGCTGGCACCAGCTTGTCGCTGGGTTCTCCCATAGTTATCGGACGGGCCGACGATTGCCAGTTGATCCTTGAAGACGACTATGTTTCCACCCATCACGCCCGGCTGGCGCGCAACAACAATTACGACGTCGTCGAAGATCTCGGTTCCACGAACGGCACCTTCGTAAACAATCAGCGCATTTCAGTACCGACCCAGGTTGGCCCCGGCGATTCCATTCGCATCGGCCAGTCGGTTATGGTGCTGGAAAAGTAGGTGGTGTTTCGCTGATGAGTTTTACCATTAATTATCTCGCCCACTCCGAAATCGGGTTGGTGCGCAAAAACAATCAGGATTCTGTCTACGCTTCCCCTGGCATGCTGCTGGTGGCGGATGGCATGGGCGGCGCTGCCGCTGGAGATTTGGCTTCTGCGGTGGTCATCCGCACGTTCCGCGAAATCGACGGCTCTACGGTCGGCGCGGAGATGCTAGACAAGCTGGGCGAAGCTGTCGAAGAGGCAAACGCGCAGATCGAGGCCTTGGTTTTAGACGACCCCGAGCTTGACGGCATGGGCTCCACCGTTTGCGGTGCGTTGTTTGACGGCGAACGCCTTGGAGTGCTCAATGTCGGCGATTCTCGCGGCTACCTATTCCGCGGCGGCCAACTCACCCGCATTACCCACGATCATTCTTGGGTTCAGACACTGGTGGACGAGGGTCGTCTCACCGAGGAAGAGTCGCTTATCCATCCGCATCGCTCGCTAATCCTGCGCGTCATCAACGGTGAAACCCAGCACAATCCAGATTTGAGCCTGGTGGAGCTTGAACTTGGCGACCGCCTTCTTTTTTGCTCTGACGGACTGTCCGGCCTAGTGGTGGACGACGCCATCGCGGAACTCATCGCGGGTGATCTCGAAGAGGTCCGCGATCAGCTCATCGACTTGGCCCACGAGCATGGCGGCTCAGACAACATCACCTTTGTGATTGCGGACGTTCAAGAGCATGATCCGCAGGCACCGCCCCAAGAGCGGGTTATTCTCGGAGCTGCCGCCTTGATTGACTTGGACGAACCGCTGGCCGACATTACTTCCAAGATTCCGGCGATTGTGGCTGCCCAAGAGGCGTCCTTGACTCTTACCGACGAAGAACAGCGCTACGCGCCCACCGCCAAGCGCCGTCCGCGCGTCGTGATGAAAGTGCTGCTTTCCATCCTCATCCCCGTCCTTCTGGTGGCCGGAGGCGGTGCCGCATGGCTTGGCTACACGCAGCAGCAGTACTTTGTGGGAGCCAACGGCGACACTATCGCTATCTTCAAGGGCGTCAACGACCCGGTGCTACATCTGCCCCTCTCGCAAGCCGTCGAGCCAGACAGCACGCTGATCTCCGATCTGCCGCCGTACTACCAGCGCAAGGTGCGCGACACCATTGCGGTGAAATCCGTGATCGACGGACGGGCCACGCTCACCGAGCTCAAACAAAAGGCCCGTTATTGCATTATGAAACGGCAAGAGTCCGCGACCCCCCCCAGGCCGGCGACACCCGGCATGACGCCCGGTCCGAGTGTCTCTTCGAGCCAAAGCGCCGGCTCATCCCCCGTGTCTTCAGTTTCGACGCCCGGTAGTCCGAACCCGGCAGACACCAGCCTGCCCTTCCCAGACGATACCGGCAAACCCATCACCCCGCCTTCCGTCAATGAGCCCTATGATCCGGAATCGAAGGAATGCTGATGAGCGATGTGGCTGTCTATCGCAAGCGGCGGGGAGTGGAAGCGGTCTTGCTGCTTTTCTCTATCGCCACCGCGATGGCCGGCTACCTGCTCACGGGGCTGGATATCGACGCTGAACTACCTGCCGAGTGGCCTTGGGCGCTGGGCATCTTTACCGGTTTGGCATTGGCTGCGCATATTGTCGTCCGGATCCGCATTCCCTATGCCGACCCAGTCATTCTGCCTTTGATAATGCTGCTCAACGGCTTGGGATTGGCCGTGATCCACCGTCTGGATTTAGGCGGGAGCGAACGGCTCCATTCGGCCGAACGGCAGCTGGGCTGGATGGTCGGCGCCGTAGTGGTCTTTTGCCTTGTCGTGATCTTCCTGCGCAACTACGAGGCGCTGCACCGCTACCCCTATCTGCTTTTCCTATTCGGCTTGACCCTGTTGATGCTCCCGTTAGTTCCGGGGCTCAGCCGGGAAAATCACGGATCAAAAATCTGGATTGCCATAGGCACCTTTACCTTCCAGCCAGCTGAAGTGGCGAAAATCGTGCTGTGTATCGCTTTCGCAGCCTATTTGGTAGACAAACGCGAGGTGCTCGCGTCCGCCGGCCCAAAACTGCTGGGCATCGAAATGCCCAGAGCCCGCGACCTAGGGCCGATTGCGATTATGTGGCTGGCGTCGATGGCCATCATGGTTTTCCAAAAAGACTTGGGCACCTCGCTGCTCTTCTTCTCCATGGTGGTGGTGATGCTTTATATCGCCACCGAACGTCCGATCTGGCCAATCCTGGGCACCCTGCTTTTCGCAGGCGGTGCGACTGCGGCTTATTTCAACTTCTCACACGTGCAGGTGCGGGTTTCCTCGTGGCTGAATCCTTTCTCTGACTACGATCAGAACTATCAGATCATCACCGGCCAATTCGGTATCGCCTGGGGTGGCGCGATTGGCACCGGCTGGGGTTTGGGACGTCCGAATCTCACCCCCCTTGCCAAGACGGACTTCATCGCCGCGGCTTTGGCCGAAGAACTGGGTTTGGCCGGGCTGGTAGCCCTGATGTTGGTTTACGCGATTATCGTGGCTCGGGGCTTGCGGGCCGCGCTGGGCTCACAAGATCCTTTTGGCAAGTTGCTGGCTGCCGGTCTGAGCTTCACTTTCGCAATCCAGGTCTTCACGATTCTGGGCGGCGTCACCAGGCTGCTTCCGCTTACCGGTCTGACTACGCCTTTTATGTCGCAAGGCGGCTCTTCGCTAGTGGCCAACTGGTCCATGATGGCGCTGCTGCTCATCATCACGCACCACGCCCGGCGACCGCAACAGCTTCGCAGCGAGACTCCGATCATAGATTTTACGTCCGACACCACCATGGTGCTGCAGAGGCAGGGCGCATGAACGGGCCGATTAGGAATGTCTCTGTCGTGGCAATGCTGATGTTTGCCGCTTTGCTGGCCAATTCTTCGGTGAGCTACATCGTCAACAGCGATTCGCTGGACGCCAACCCGCATAACCGCCGGGTATTGGACGCCCAATATGCGCAGCAGCGCGGCCCGATCATGGTGGGCAACACTCCCGTTGTGCAATCTGAGAAGGTGAAAGACCGGTTCAAGTATTTGCGCGTCTATAAAGACGGCCCGCTGTACG
Source organism: Propionibacteriaceae bacterium (assembly GCA_031287505.1). Taxonomy (GTDB): domain Bacteria; phylum Actinomycetota; class Actinomycetes; order Propionibacteriales; family Propionibacteriaceae; genus Propionicimonas. The sequence continues at coordinate 664 of JAITSW010000036.1, read as the reverse complement.
CTCCGGTCACCGGTTTCTACTCCTACTATTACAAACGTTCAGGCTTAGAAGAGACCAGGTCTAACGAGTTGGCCGGCATCGACGACTCCCAGGCTTTTGAAAGACTGCTAAACCAAATCTCAGGTTCGCAGCCTGAGGGTGGGGCGGTTGAAACCACGCTCGTCGCCAAGGCCCAGAAGGCGGCGTGGAAGGCTTTGGGCGGACGAAAGGGCGCTGTGGTTGCGCTAGACACCTCCACGGGTGCGATTCGCACGCTGGTGACATCGCCCAGCTATGATCCAAATCTGCTCTCAACGCACGATCTGGATGCTTCGAAGCAGGCGTGGGACAAGCTCACCGCCGATCCGTCCCGTCCGATGGCCAATCGCGCGACGCGCGAAATCTACCCGCCTGGTTCTACCTTCAAATTGGTGACGGCCGCTGCGGCGCTAGAGGACGGCCTCACCCCCAACACCCATATCGACGCCTCCGAATACCGGGTTTCGAAGAACAAGGTGATGAAGGCCAATTGCGGTGGCCGGGAAATCACCCTGGCTCGGGCGCTGCTCGTTTCCTGCAACCCCGGCTTTGCCCGTTTGGGTGCCGAATTGGGTGCCGACAAGCTTCTCGAACAGGCTGAGGCTTTCGGTTTTGGGTCGGCGCCGCTTACCGATATCGGCTCGGC
>JAITSW010000025.1 GCA_031287505.1 Propionibacteriaceae bacterium | reverse complement strand
CGACACCTTCGACTGTGTCAAGCCCTCCCGAGAGGCCCGCAACTCGGCCCTATACACGCCTACCGGCCGCTTCAACGTGACAAATGCCGCCAATCGCCGCGCCTTTACCCCCATCGACCAGACCTGCGACTGCCACACCTGCCAGCACTACACCCGGGCTTATCTGCATCACCTGCACAAATCAAAAGAGATGCTGGCTGCGACCCTTGGCACCATCCACAACGAGCACTTCATCATCACGCTGGTGGATAGGATCCGGGCCAGCATCGCCGATGGCACCTTCGCCGATTTTCGCGACGACTTCCTAGCCCGCTATTACGGCTGAGCTATAGGTTTTCACAGGGTCGGGGATTCGCGTTTCTTGATTGCCTTTATGACGTTATATGTCACCGGCAATAACGCCACCTCGACCAGCACCTTATAAATCCATCCCGCGACGACGTAGTTCAGCAACGCGTCGAATCCGATGGACTCGCCGTCCAAGATCGCACCCACCGGCCCAAAGGCGACTAAGCCAAAGATTACGGTGTCGGCGAATTCCCCCACGACTGTCGATGAGATCAACCGCACCCAAAGCCGTCTTTCGCCCCATCTGTCCCTGATGCGCACGAGCACTAGGGCATTTAGCAGCTGACCCGCCAGATAGGCTAGCAAAGAGGCGATAACTATGCGCGGGACGAAACCCAACACCGCGTGCCAAGAGTCTTTCAAATCCCAGTCGCCAGCCGTCGGCGCCAGGTCGACGATAAAAAAGGTGAGGGACATCAGAACCGAGAGGGCAAATGCGGTGAAGATGGCCCGGTTTGCCTTTTTCAGGCCGAAGACTTCTGCCAAAACATCACCCAAGATGTACGTCATCGGGAAGAGGATGGCGCCGCCGTCAGTCAGAATCGGCAGCAGCTGATAGCCGCCCAAGGAAAAATCTGGGCCGAACGCGATGAGTTTGGTGGCCCCGATATTTGAAATCAGCAACAAGCCGCAGAATAGCGCCAAGACGATATCGTAGTTTCCCTGGTGTTTGGGCTGCCCAGTTTCAAGTGTTGACACGGTGCATCATCCTAGCCCAAGCATATTTTTAAGTTAATTTCGGCATCGTTTTCTTCCAGCACTGCCAATTATGGGCAGATAATGGCAGGCTAGAGCCATGAGTGACACGTATGAAGTTATCCCGGACGATTCCGAACAGCTCGATCAGCTGCAGCCAGATGAGAGCCTCATCGATCGCGGTGTTGCGGACGTGTTGGACGAGGGCTATACCGCCCCAGACCGTTGGTCGAGCGCCGAAAGGTATGGTTCGACAGCCGCTGAGCGATTTCGAGGTGAGACGTTGGATCAACGTTTGGCCGAGGAAGAGCCCGATATCACCGACCTTGCCGATTGGGAAGACGACGGGGAAAACGAAGAAGTCGGCGGACGTAGGGCCGGTCGGCTGGTCGATTCGCTAGGCGGCTATGACGGCGAAGACACCGAGAGCGAAGCCTTGGGCAGAGATGTGGGTATTGACGGCGGTGCTGCTTCGGCAGAAGAGGCCGCCATGCACATCATCGGAGAGTGATCTTGTCGTTTTCAGCCCTAAGCTGGAATCTGCTGGGGCGACGGACTCCTAGAAATGCCTGGCGGTGTTTGGAAAGGCGGGTGATAGGCCATCATCGGTAGACTTGGCCTTAAGGCGCGTGGCGCCATCAGAAAGGTAAAGCACTGATACCCGAAGCCAACTCCTTGGGGATGCGGAAGTACAACGTCCCGGCGTCTATCAACATGGTGTCGATTCTTGGCGCCAATGACGAGTTTTTGCGTGTGTTGGAGCATGAGCTCCAAGCCGAAATCTATGTGCGCGGCAATGAATTCACCTTCACCGGCGATACCGAAGCCGTAAGGCTGGCTGGGGAAGTTCTCACCGAGCTGATCACCATCGTCCGTACCGGGCAGGCGTTAAACGCAGATGCGGTGGCACGGGTGGTTGCTATGACGGGGGTGGGCCAGGAGAGCCCGGCGGCAGTGCTCACCGCGAGTATCCTCTCTTCCAAGGGAAAGACGATTCGCCCGAAAACCCTGAATCAGAAGCGTTATGTGGATGCCATAGACGCCAACACGGTGGTGTTCGGCATTGGCCCGGCAGGTACCGGTAAGACCTATCTCGCGGTGGCGAAGGCCGTCCAAGCTCTGCAGTCCAAGCAGGTGTCCAGGATCATTCTCACCCGTCCGGCCATTGAAGCCGGCGAACGCCTGGGATTCTTGCCGGGCACCCTCAACGACAAGATAGACCCGTATCTGCGACCGCTGTTCGATGCCCTGAACGACATGGTCGAACCCGACCAAGTGCCGCGGCTCATCACTTCCGGCGCTATTGAGATTGCCCCGCTGGCCTATATGCGCGGACGCACCCTCAACGATTCGTTTATCATCTTGGACGAGGCCCAGAACACTTCCCGCGAGCAGATGAAGATGTTTCTCACCCGGCTGGGTTTTGGCTCGAAGATCGTGGTGACCGGCGACGTGACCCAGGTTGACTTACCGCATGGAACCCGCAGCGGGCTGCGTTCGGTTGTGAAGGTGCTTGATGGTGTGGATGACATCGCCTTTTGCATGCTCACCGGCAAAGACGTGGTGCGGCACAAGCTGGTTGGCCAGATCGTGGCCGCATACGACCGTCACGAAGCCGCCCGCGGACAAAGTCACGGGCCGGGCAAACACACTAGCAGGGGCGAGGGGCAAGATGATTGAGATTAATAACGAGTCGGGTAGGGACGTCGATGAGGAAAGGCTGCAGGGCTTAGCGATATTTGCCCTGGACCAGCTCAATATCCACCCGCAAGCTGAGCTTTCCATTCTTTTGGTCGATGTTGAAACGATGAGTGCCTACCACGAGAAGTTCATGGGCGAGCCCGGCCCGACCGATGTGCTGAGTTTCCCAATGGACGAATTGCGAATCCCAAACCCGGGGGAGGAGCCGGCGCCGGGATTGCTGGGCGATATCGTCATGGCCCCCGAAGTGACGTCGGCGCAGGCTGCCGAACATAACCGCACGCCGGAACAGGAAGCGGATTACCTGCTCATTCACGGGTTGTTGCATTTGCTTGGTTTTGACCATGCCGAGCCCGAAGAAGCGTCCGCCATGTTTGGGATAAACGATCGGATTATCGCACAGTGGGCGCTTGTGCTAGATGGGCAGCAGGGGCGCAAGTGAACGGTTTTGAAGTGGGATTGATCGTCCTTTCGGTAGTCGAAGTCCTGGTGGCCGTGGTGGCCATCGTGTTTGCGGTGCGCCGCAAACTCTCTGGGGGCAAGTTCACCTCTGAGGCGGAGTTGCGCGAGCTGGTCGACCAGGCCGAGGAGCGTGACCTGATCGAAGACGGAGAGCGCAAAATGATCCATTCGGTCTTTGAACTCGGCGACACCATCGTCAAAGAGGTGATGGTGCCCCGCACCGAGATGATCTCAATTTCCGCCAACCGGTTGTTGCAGCAGGGCATTTCGCTGGCGCTGCGGTCTGGTTTTAGCCGTATCCCGGTTATCGGCGGGGATGTGGACGATATCGTGGGCGTTTTCTATTTCAAAGACGCCATCTCCCGCACGTATGAGAGCCCGAACACCGCTGCGGGCGAAACGGTGGCGCAGGTGATGCGGCCGCCCACCTTCGTCCCCGATTCCAAACCGGTGGACGACTTGCTGCGGCAAATGCAGCAAGAGCGGGTGCACGTGGTGATAGTGGTGGACGAGTTTGGGGGAACGGCTGGCCTGGCCACAATTGAGGATCTTCTCGAAGAGATTGTGGGGGAGATCGTCGACGAGTACGACCAAGAAGTCTCTCCGATTGCCGATTTGGGCGACGGGCGTTTTCGGGTGTCGGCCCGGCTGCCTATCGATGATTTGGGAGAGCCGTTTGGCCTAGAAGTCGATGATGAAGATGTCGACACCGTGCTCGGTTTGGTCGCCAAAGTGCTCGGGAAAGTGCCGATTCCGGGGGCTAGCGTCACTTGGAATGGCATCAAACTCACCGCCGAGCCCGGCAATAACCGTCGCCATGCCATCCAAACGCTGTTGGCCGAGCGCGCCGACGAAGAGTTAGCCGATGCCGCTGCCCAAGCGTCTTCCACGGGTCAGGAGGCCTAATGCCCGCCCAGGTAGCCAATGAGCTTGAACATAGCGGATTCGCCTGCTTTGCCGGGCGTCCGAACGCCGGAAAATCAACCCTCGCCAATGCGCTGGTGGGGCAAAAAGTGGCGATCATGTCGTCCAAACCGCAAACCACGCGCCACGTGGTAAAAGGCATTGTGAACCGGGACGATTCGCAGCTGGTGGTGATTGACACTCCCGGCCTGCATCGTCCACGCACCTTATTGGGAGAACGCCTAAATGACTTGGTCTATGCGACCTGGTCGGAGGTTGACGTGATTGGTGTCTGCTTACCCGCAAATGAGAAGATCGGGCCTGGCGATACCTATTTGATCAACGAGGTGGCCAAACTCCCGAAGGTTCCGCAACTCGTTGCGCTGGCCACCAAGTGTGATCTGGTTTCGCCGCAGCGCATGGTCGAGCATTTGGTTCAGATTCAGGCGTTGGAAGAAGAGGCGGGAATCCGCTGGGACGAAATCATCCCGGTTTCCGCGCTCACCGGCGAGCAGGTGGACGTCGTCGCCGACGAGTTGATCAAGCTGCTGCCCGCCGGGCCGCGTTTTTACCCCGCCGGTGAAATCACCGATGAGCCCCAAGAGGCAATGGTGGCCGAGCTGATCCGCGAGGCTGCGTTGGAGATCGTTCACGACGAGTTGCCGCACTCCATCGCCGTCGCCATCGAGGAGATGCGCCCGCGCGGGGGACGCCCCGCAGAGCGTCCGCTGACAGATATTTTCGCGTCCTTGATAGTGGAGCGAGAATCCCAAAAGGGCATCATCATCGGGCACCGGGGCGAGCGGCTCAAAGAGATCGGCAGCGATGCCCGGCGGCAAATCGCAGAGCTTCTGGGTACGCCTGTCTATTTGGACCTACATGTCAAGGTGGTCAAAGAGTGGCAGCGCGACGCCAAGGCGCTGAACCGGCTGGGCTTCTAGCCACCCCGCCGCCCAGGATCGACGGGTGTGACGGGGCGCGATGCCTGACAACCTACGACCTGTTGGGTCGGGAAGACCGGCTCGTTGATCGACGGGTGTGACGGGTTGCGATTCTTGACATCTAGACGGCCAACCCCGTCTCACTAGCAGGGAGAGGGCAATTCGCCGCCGGCATCTAAGGTCTCCAACTCTTCCACCCGGCGCGCATGGCGTTCATTTGGGGTGAAAACGCTGGTTAGGAAGGCGTCCACAATCGTCAACGCCAGATCTGGGCCAATGGTGCGCGCGCCCAAAGCAAGCATCTGGGCATTGTTGTGTTCGCGGGCCATCTTGGCGCTGTAAGGCTCTGAGCAATTGGCGCAGCGGATGCCTTTGACGGAGTTGGCGGCCAAAGAAATACCGATTCCCGTTCCGCAGATCACAATGCCCAAATCAGCTTCGCCGGAGGCGATAACTTTAGCGGCGGCTGCCCCCCAAAGCGGGTAGTCGGTGCTTTGAGTGCTGTGAGTGCCCAGATCGGTATAGGAATACCCAAGCTCGCCCAGGTGTGCGGCTATGTACGCCCTGAGTTCGAGTGAACTGTGATCGCCGGCAAGAACGATATGCATGCTTCTCCAAGTCGAAGGTTCAATGTCTGGCGCTATCTGGCGGAGTCGCGGCAAAGCTGCGTGCCAAATCGATGGCCTGTGAGAGTTAAGGCTAGCAGCCGCTTATGGCGATTATTGCCCACGGCTGAGTCGTAGCCATTGATGTTGGCGGTACTCGGATAAGGGGGTGCGAGGTCTCGCCTTGTGCGAGTGTGCGAGGTTCGGCAGGCAGCACAGTGATTGCCATCGGTTTCCGGCCCACCCGCTCACTTTTGCCACAAGGGATGGGCATCCGGCAAAACAAAGGAGCACACCCCATCGAAATCAATGCCGCGCTTCGACGCACGCGCTGGTTACCGCTCCTGTGGGTACTTCCCATATCCGTGTTTTCCCAATAGTGTTCCGAGAGAGAACTCGATAGCTTTAATTTCATTATCGTCGGCAACAAGCTGGCCGGTGGCGAGATAGTCTTTCACAGCGGGATGTGCTTT
>JAITSW010000023.1 GCA_031287505.1 Propionibacteriaceae bacterium | reverse complement strand
TAGCGCCTGCTACTTGGTGGCGGCTTTTCGCTTCATCGTTGGCCTCAAGGCCATGTCGTCCCCCGTCACTGCCTCTAAGGGCATGAAGCGGGCCGGCTATGGCATGGTCTTGGCGACCGTTGTCACGTTCTTCATTCCCGGCGAACTCTTCAGCGAAAAGAACCCGCTGTTTTCCGCGCCAGTACTGTTCGCCGGCGAACGTTGGCTCAACCTAATCCTGATAGTGGTGGCCATTGTGATCGGCGGCGGTATTGCCGCGTATCTGGGCAAAGTCGTCAAGATGACCGATATGCCGCAGATGGTTGCCGTCTACAACGGCATGGGCGGCGGCGCCGCTGCCCTCATCGCAGCTGTTGAATTCTTCGGTGCTGTGGCTGTCTTCTCGGCCAACCCAAATGCCGAAGAACTACCGCAGATCTTGACGAATCCGATCGTCACGGTGCTTGCCGTGCTCGGCTCACTCATCGGTTCAGTCGCATTCTCCGGCTCGGTGGTTGCTTTCATGAAGCTGCAAGGCCTGATGAAGAAGCCCTTCGCCCCGTTCGGCAAGAACCAGAACTACGTTAATCTAGCTGTGGCCCTAGTCGCGGTTGCCCTTGGTGCCGCAATAGTCTGGCAGCCCACCAACATTGTCCTTCTCATCATCTTCTACCTCTTGGTATTGGTTTTGGGTGTTGTTTTGGTAGGCCCGATTGGCGGCGCAGACATGCCCGTAGTCATCTCGCTGCTAAACGCGTTCACCGGCTTGGCTGTTGGCTTTGAGGGCTACGTGCTCAACAACCCGGCACTCATCATCGCCGGTATCGTCGTCGGAGCCTCCGGCACCTTGCTCACCCAACTCATGGCCAAGGCGATGAACCGCCCGATCACCAATGTCATCTTCACCCCGATCACCGGCGAAGCCCAAGCGGGCAGCGACGAAGACCTGGGCACGATGAAGGAAATCGACGCCTCCTCAGTGGCAGCGGCAATGCGCTACGCCGAGAAGGTCGCCATCATTCCCGGTTACGGTATGGCTGTTGCCGGTGCCCAACACAAGGTCTGGGAAATGACGAAGATCCTCGAAGACGCGGATGTGGAGGTACTGTTCGCCATTCACCCGGTGGCCGGCCGTATGCCCGGCCACATGAACGTACTGCTCGCCGAAGCCGGCGTGCCTTACGACATGATCTTCGACATGGAAGAGATCAACGAAGACTTCCCGAATATCGATGTTGCCTTGGTCATTGGTGCGAACGACGTGGTAAACCCCGCCGCCCGCACCGACAAGTCCTCCCCGATTTTCGGTATGCCTATCCTGAATGCCGATCAAGCCGGTCAGTGCGTCGTCATCAAACGCGGCAAGGGCACCGGCTACTCCGGCATCCAGAACAAGCTCTTCTTCGCTGAGAACACCTCGATGCTCTACGGCAGCGCGCAAGAGGCCGTGTCCCACGTGATCGCAGCCCTGAAGACACTCGTCTAGTACGACTAGTTTGTGGGGTCTGGGCTCTGGCCAGACCCCACAGCCTTTTAACAAGCACACGGCGTCCCCTTATACCTTTCGGCTAGCGATATCCCCCGGTATTCGACACAATGGGATCAGCGGTAGTCGGCAAGCAGGGGAAATGATGACTGATATCCAAGTGCGTTTAGCAAGCGTCGAAGACATTCCAACTCTCAAGGTCCATGAAGCCCATCCAAACGCCCGCTTCGCGGAACAGCATTTTGAACGCCAGCAGGCCGGCGACTACTACCTAGCCGTGGCCTTTGACGAAGAGACCCTGGTAGGTACCTGCGTGCTGGATTGCAGTGCCGACAACCCCCTCGCACCAGAACTGAAGAGTCTGTGGGTCTATCCGGAGCATCGGCGAAAGGGCGCGGCGCGGGCATTGACGCACTATATGGAGCAACAATCTGCGAAGCTCGGGTTCGTCGAGGTGTTCCTACGCATTAATCCCAATGATCCTGACGCCATTCCGACGTACATCAGCTTTGACTACCGTCCTACCGGCGACCATTTTGAGACGGCCTACGAGTGGGTCGACGCCGAAGGGACGCGGTATTCCCGCTTTCAAGACGATGCCGTCTACCGCAAGTCGCTCTTGGCACGCTAGCAAACGGCTTCCAGCTCCGACGATCCCAGATCCAAAAGCCATTCCACTTTCCAGCGCTATTTCGAGCCCCGGAGCCTTTCGCCTACTTCAAGCCGACCGCTTGCGTAGTGCGTGGTAAATATCTAGCAAGTTGGGGTTTCTGCCGGGCACCTGGCCGCGTTGTCGTCAGTTGGCGGACGTCCGCCCGCGGTGATCCCCTGCCTTGCCAACCTTACCGGCGGAAACCCCAACCACGCGCGACACTAATACGCCTCAAGCCCCAAGATCCGACGGGTTTCAACAACGTCTTGATTCATGCGGGCCAACAACTCTTCTTTGGAGTTGAAGCGCACCATCGGGCGGATATGCTCGGTGAACTCGACCGTGACAGGAGCGTCGTAAAGCTCCAAGTCGTCTCTACCTAGCACGTATGCTTCCACGCGTCGCAAACCCCGATCGAGGAAGGTGGGATTTGTGCCTACCGAGATGGCTGCCGGCCAACGCGGAGGCAGCGAGCCATCAACAATTAAGCTTCCCTTTTCATCAAGCCCGTCGCGACGCCACATCCAACCGGCATAGACGCCGTTTGCCGGGCAGGCAATGCCGTCGGGGACGAGCAGGTTAGCCGTCGGGAAGCCTAAAGTGCGTCCCCGATGGTCTCCGTGCACCACCAGTCCGCGAAAGCGGAATGGGCGCCCCAAATGGTGCGCGGCACGCGTGACGTCGCCAACTCGCAACGCCTCGCGGATAAGGGTGGAGCAAATCTCCTCGTCGCCATATTTCACCAACGCCAAAGCAGTCACTTCGAAAGCACCCGCACCGAGTTCTCGCAGGGTGCCGACCGTGCCTAAGGCCCGATCTCCAAAACGGAAGTTCTCCCCCACTACCACCCGCACTGGATTGAGCGGGGTCAAAACCTTGGCCACAAAATCCGTCGGCGAGAGCGCGGCAGTTTCGCGGGTGAAATCAATAACCTCCACCCGGTCAGCGCCGGCCGCCATCAGCTTCTCTACCCGACCGTCCAAAGAAGTGAGCAACATCGGTGGCGCGTCCGGATGAAGCACCGAGACCGGATGCGGCCAGAAAGTCACCACGACAAGCGGCAGACCAGGCTCTAAACGCTTGGCTTCGGCGATAACAGCCTGATGCCCGGGATGCACGCCATCGAAATTGCCGATGACGACAACTGAGCCATCAAGCATTGCCCAATCTGCGTCGCTCACCGCATTCCTAACCTGTAGACCGACTGACCATCTTACCTAATGAGCGGTTATGAGACAGTGGAAGCTACAAAAAGACGGCGACTGGGACTGATCGCTGGCAATCAGGTCGGTATAGGGCTAGGAGCTTATCTGCGTGCAGCAGCGCGGTGGGATCGGCGGCGACAACGAACGGCACCGGGCGTCCATAGCTAATCTCTTTGGCCATCCTTTCATCAACATCTAGAAAGTCAAAGGATGAGCGAGCCACCTCAGCTAGTGGCAATAACGGCACCGGGAGGCGCTCGTCCGGTGGCAGTGGATTGGTGATTTGCACTGGGCTCAAATGCGGCCGGGTGAAGTCGAAGCCCGCAATGGCCGTGCGGCGCAAAGCGGTGAGATGCCCGCCAGTGTGCAGCGCGGCTCCTAGATCACGGGCCAAGGCGCGAATATAGGTGCCGGCCGAGCAAGTGACTTCGACATCGACATCGATTACCGGCAGGCGGCCAACCTCAGCTTGCCTAAGTCTCAGCAAGTCGAACCTTGAGACGGTGACCTCCCGGGCAGCCAGCTTGACCTCTTTGCCGGCTCTGGCTTGGGCGTAGGCCCGTTGGCCATTTACCTTGATCGCCGAAAACTGGGATGGGACTTGCGCAATCGTCCCCCGGAAAGAAGTGAGGGCAGTTTCGATTTGGGACGGGGCCAGACTTTTCGTTCCGGGAGTTGATGTCACTTCGCCTTCGGCATCATCGGTGTTGGTGGCCTGCCCGAGCCGAATAGTGGCCAGATAGGTTTTTTCATGTGCAGCCAAATGGCCTAGCAATCGCGTCGCTTTGTTCACTCCGATAATGAGCAGGCCGGTAGCCATCGGGTCAAGCGTGCCTGCGTGGCCAACCTTCTTCGTGCCGACGATCCGACGCATCCGCGCCACGACGTCGTGCGACGTCCAGCCTCCTGGCTTGTCAACCAAGACGATGCCAGAAGCGTCACTCATCTGGGTCTTCGACAGGCTTGCGATAAGGGTCGGCTTCCCCGGCGTATTTGGCTGAGGCTGCCTGACGGGCAACTTCGGCATCGGCGGCACGGGCTTTGGCAAGGGCTTCTTCGATGGCTGAGGCATCCTGGTCGAGGGCGTCGAGTTGGAAAGCCAACGTCGGAGTGAACTTCATCCCGAGCTTCTTCCCAACGGTCGAGCGCAACAAGCCGGTAGCCGAGCGCAGCGCCGCTTGCGTGCCTGCGCGATCGGTGTCGTCGCCCAAGACGGTGTAGAAGACCGTAGCCTCATGCCCGTCGCCCGAGAGCCGCACATCGGTGATAGTGACAAAGCCCAAGCGCGGGTCTTTGATCCGCCGCTCCAAACTGGACGCGACGATCTGCTTAATCTGCTCAGCAGTCTTGTCTAACCACGCACCTGGCATTTGTCTCCCCTATCTGAGCGTTTGCGTGACCAAATCATCCGCTAGCCGCAAACGGGATTACGGCCAGCGGATTCCAGTTAGTCTCTTGGCTTTTCAACCATTTCGAAGGTCTCGATGATGTCGCCGATGCGGATATCGTTGTAGTTGTTCAACGTCATGCCGCACTCGTAACCTTCGCGGACTTCGGTGGCATCATCCTTTTCACGACGCAGAGACGCGATGGTGGATTCATAGACGACCGCATTGTCTCGCAGCAAACGAGCCTTGGCGTTGCGGCGAATCGTGCCATCGATGACCATACACCCGGCGATATTCCCAAACTTGGAAGAGCGGAAGATCTGCCGGATCTCGGCCTGCCCACGCACTTGCTCTTCGAAGATCGGCTTGAGCATACCTTTGAGCGCCGACTCGATATCGTTGATCGCATCGTAGATAATCGAGTAGTAGCGAATGTCGACACCCTCGGAGTTTGCCAGCTGGGTGGCTTTACCTTCGGGACGGACGTTGAAGCCGATGATGACGGCATCGGAGGCGGCAGCCAGCGTGACATTTGTCTCGGTGACGGCGCCAACACCGCGGTCGATGACATTGAGCGAAACTTCGTCGCCCACATCGATCTGCAGCAGCGAGTCTTCCAAGGCCTCAACGGCACCGGCGGAATCGCCCTTGAGGATGAGCCGGAGTTCGGCAACCTCTCCCTGCTCCATCTCTTTGATGATGGATTCGAGGGTACGGCGCTTTGCGCCCTTGGCCAGTAGAGCCGCCCGCTGCCGGGCTTCGCGCTTTTCGGCGATCTGCCTGGCCATCCGGTCGTCTTCAACCACCAAGAAGGTATCCCCCGCCCCCGGCACGGATGTCAAGCCCAACACCTGTACCGGCATCGAAGGCGGTGCCTCGTCGACATTCTTCTCGTGATCGTTGATAAGCGCGCGAACGCGTCCATAAGCTGAACCTGCCACAATCGAATCGCCCGTGTGCAGCGTGCCCCGGTGTACCAAAACGGTAGCCACCGAACCGCGGCCGCGGTCCAACTCGGCTTCGATGACGACGCCTTGTGCCGGCATATTGGGGTTGACCCGGAGATCCAGGGAAGCGTCAGCGGTGAGGATGACGGCTTCCAGCAAGTCTTCCAAGCCGACCTTGGTGATGGCAGACACATCCACAAACATGGTGTCGCCGCCGTACTCTTCTGGGATGAGACCGTACTCGGTGAGCTGTCCGCGCACCTTGACCGGGTCGGCACCCTCTTTGTCGATCTTGTTGACGGCTACCACGATCGGCACTTCAGCGGCGCGAGCGTGATTGAGAGCCTCAATCGTTTGGGGCATCACACCATCGTCGGCGGCGACTACCAGCACGGCGATGTCGGTGGCTTTCGCGCCACGGGCACGCATAGCGGTAAAGGCTTCGTGGCCAGGGGTGTCGATGAAGGTTATCTTGCGTTCGAAACCATCTACCTCGGTCTTCACCTGGTAGGCGCCAATGGCCTGCGTGATGCCGCCAGCTTCGCTCTCGACCACATTTGAGTGGCGTAGCGCGTCCAACAACTTGGTCTTGCCATGATCGACGTGACCCATGACGGTCACAGCCGGAGGGCGAACCTCAAGGTCTTCATCGTCTTCGCCGAAATCATCGCCAAATTCGATGTCGAAGGATTCGAGCAGCTCGCGGTCTTCGTCCTCTGGGGAGACCACCTCAATTTTGTAGTTAAGCTCAACGCCCAACACCTCGAGGGTGTCATCGGCAACGGACTGGGTGGCGTTTACCATCTCACCAAGGTGGAAGAGCACCTTCACCAATTCTGCGGGCTCGACACCGATCTTCTCAGCCAGATCGGTTAATGAGGCACCGCGACGCAGTCTGATCGTTGCGCCGTTACCGGAGCGAATGCGCACATCGCCGAACGTCGGCGCTTGCTGCATTTCGTCAAACTCTTGCCTACGCTGCTTACGCCCTTTGCGACCACCGCGTTTGCCGCCACCGCGCCCGAAGGCACCTTGAGTGCCTTGACCACCGCGACCGCCGCGGCCTTGGCGGCCGCCAGCCGGTGCGCCACCTGGAGCACCCGAGCCGCCACCGAAACCGCCGGTGCCACCTGGACGCCCTGGGCCGCCACCCGGACGACCGCCGCGGCCCCCAGCGCCACCGCGGGCACCACCGCGATCAGCACCGCCTGAGCCACCCGGCCCGCCGAGTGTGCCTTGTTTGGGCATCATTGCGGGATTAGGGCGCGGAGCCCCCGGGACGCCACCTGGACGCGGGCCGCCAGGACGACCGCCTTGGGCGCGATCTGGAGAATCTGGACGTGGACGGCGCTGCCCCATGCCCTGCGAAGAAGCATAGGGATTGTTGCCCGGGCGCGGGGTGCCGGGACGGCGATTGCCTTGCTGCCCACCGGGGCCGCCAGCGCGGGGAGCCGGACGCGGACGCGGCGGCATCGGCACGGCGCCTGTCGGATTTGCCGGATGCGGAACTGGGGGCCGCGGCACATCGGCAGCCGGACGATCTGCCGGGCGCGGTGGACGTTCTGTCGTAGCCGTAGCCGTAGCCGGCGCTGGCGCAGCAGGCTTTGCCTTGGGCACAGCCACCTCAGCCTCAACCACTGGCGTGGGAACTGGTGCTTCGGCCTGTGGCGCCTGGGCCGGGGGAACAGCCTCAGACTTGGCGGCTGGGCCTGGCTTGGCAACACCACCGGCAGCACCGCGGGCAGGCTTTTCCGGTGTTGCCGCAGGCTCTGCGGCGCTGCTGGCTGCGCGATTTGCCTCAACGCGTTCCCGTACCCGACGAACCACGGGGCTCTCAACACTCGATGAGGGGCTTTTTACATACTCGCCGATATCCGAGAGAATCGAGAGAATCTCTTTACTTTCAAGCCCAAGCTCTTTTGCGAGGCTCGATACACGAACCTTACCTGGTGCGGCTGCCACTGCTCTCCTTCAGGCCCACAGACCTAAAGGCGCGGACCAATTACTTGTTGTTGCTCATTTCGAGGTACTCGTCTGAGTGCGCATGAGCCTCAACCTTTCGTCTTAATCAACTTGGCTGTCCGCTGACAGACCAAAGAGCATTCTATCGCGTCTAGGGGGTTTTCGCCTAAGCGAGCAGCCTAGAGGTGTCAACCTGTTGGCGAAAAGCTCTGGCAAAGGCCCGTTTGCGCTGGGCTTTGGCTAAACACTCGGGCCGGTCGGCATGTAAATACGCCCCCCGTCCGGGCAATCTCCGCTGCAAATCAGGAGTGACCAGCGCAGGTTGACCAGGTGATTCGCCAGCCCGCTCTAGGACGTAGCGCCGCAACTGCGCCGCCGGGACTACTTCTCGGCACCCGATGCAAGTACGTGTTGGCTCACCCATGGCTCACCCCGCGTTGGCGGCTGCGCTCAGCCTTGCGCCGCGGTGTCCGGGCGAATGTCGATGCGCCAACCCGTCAAACGCGCCGCCAACCTGGCGTTCTGACCTTCGCGTCCGATAG
>JAITSW010000210.1 GCA_031287505.1 Propionibacteriaceae bacterium | reverse complement strand
TCCCGGGACTTTGGGTGACCGTCGAAGGAAAATCCTTGACCTGAACTTCGAAGCGCGTAAACCAGGGGATGGATGGGAGTACCTGAAGGCGATAGCCGAGCGGCAAGGCAAAACAGCCGAGGAACTCTACAACGAGGTAAAGCCTTCTGACGAGGAACTATCTACTCCGGTTCTTCCTGAGAAGTAAGTGGCAATAGCCCAACCCTCGTACTCACAACGACGCCCCTCGGCTACTGCTTAGAAGATTCTCCCTTGAAACACTCGTGACATGGGCGAAACATTTTGTCATTCCACCACCGATATCGCCATGTGCCTTACTCAAACGAGGGCAAGGTTGTGTGACCGGTTCGGCTGTTGTAGCCCCGTGTCCGCCGTGGCAAGCTCACTTTCGAGAAGGGCTAAGATGTGCTTAATCTTGAGAACTAACGAGAAAGCAGAAGTCATGCCATGGCTGGGGCTAAGAAGACCAGCAGGTCGGTTGCTTCCGTGGAATCTCTGCGCGTCTGCCTTATCCATACTCCCTGTGCCGACCTAGACGATGATCACCTAGAGGCTCCGCTGGGCTTGCTGTACCTGGCAAGTTCCGCTCGCCAGGCAGGCCACGAAGTGGTAGTCGTGGATCTTACCGGGACTAAAGCCGAGACTTTTTCACAACGTGTCCCAACTGGCTGGGACGTTTACGGCCTGTCCACCTATTCGGTTAATTTTGGTCTGACGGCAGCTCTAGCCGCCCAGATCAAACTAAGCAGTCCGAGATCAGTCATTGTTGCGGGAGGCCCCCACGCTTCAGCACTTCCAGATGACGTTCTCCGCGCCGGATTTGACCATGTGATATCAGGTGAGGGCGAAAGCGCCTTTGTGGAGTTGCTGCGCAGAATAGCCAGCGGAGTGAATGACAACGCGAGAATAATCACTGGACAGCCTGTCGCCCACCTAGACGATCTTCCGCCGCCAGCCTACGAGCTTGTAGACGTCGAGTCGTACACGCGGGTGGTGGAGGGGAAGCGCTGCCTGTCGGTTCTCACTAGCAGGGGTTGTCCTTTCAAATGCACGTTTTGCAACTCAACCATCATGGGTGCCGGACAGCCGCTGAGATTTCGTTCTGCCGGGAATGTCGTTGCGGAGTTGCAAGACTTGCGCAGGATCTACGGGATTAGCCACTTCCGGTTCCAAGACGACATTTTCGCCTTCAACATCCGGAGAATTCGCGAGCTGACAAGGCATCTGAAGCCTCTCCAGATAACCTACAGGTGCTTTTCGCGGGTCAACACCTGCTCTGCAGAGATGGCCCGCCTTTTGAAGGACGGCGGCTGCGTCCATGTGAGTTTTGGAGTTGAGTCTGGCAGCCCGAAGATTCTCGCCCAAAATGCGATGAACAAGGGGCAAACGCCGGAACAGATTGTCTGGGCGCTGGAAAACGCGCACGAGGCAGGGCTTCGCACCCGGATATTCCTTATTGTCGGCTTTCCCGGTGAAACAGATCAGACCATTGAAGAAACTCTCAAGGTAGTCAAATCGGCACCTTGGGACGAGTTTTCGGTATACCCGCTTATCGCCTATCCGGGTACGCCAATCCATGATGAGCCGGGCAAATTTGGCATCACCCACGTTGATAGGACCTATTCCAAGTATTTGCAGGTTGGGCGAGGCCGTACCGCCGGTTTCACTATCAGAACTGCGGGCTTTGACGAAGACAAAGTTTGCCGGTGGCGGGATTACGTTATCCAAGAGCTGCAAGGCAACGGCCGGCAATGGGCCGGGGAATCCAAGAAATTTCGATGATGAGAAAGAGAAGACTATGGGTCGCAAAGCTTTCATAAGCGCGGATCAGCTGTTCGAATCTGCTAGCGACAGGGACTTTCCCGTTTGCACGCAGGTGACCCTTCTGCACGGGCCCTGCAACAGCGGCTGCATATCCTGCCCGGTTGGGCGATATCGCCACGGTGACGCCTCACCTGAAGTCCAGGCAGAGTTCGCCCCGTCGAGCTGGGTGGAGATGAGTTGGCCGGTGTACACCGCTGTTGTCGATGAAGTCGCCCGACATCCGCATGCCTGGCTCCGGTTGCATGCCCGAGGTGAGCCTCTCATGCATCCGCAGTTTGTGGACATGGTCGCCTACGCCAAGCAATCTGGGGTGGGAGTCGTTCAGGCGTTCACTAATGCGGTAGCTCTGAACGAGGGGAAAGCCGTTGCCATCATGGAAGCCGGGCTGGACACTTTGGAGTGTTCCATCCACGGACATGACCAAACCTACGAACCCCTGATGCGAAATGGAAAGTACGAGCAGGTCAAGCGCAATGTCATCAGGTTTAGAAAACTCCGGGATCAGCTGGGAGCCCGTACCCGGTTGGTGGTTTCAGCAGTAGACCAGCCCTTGCTCGCCCCTGAACGTGCCGCGCACGAGGAGTTTTGGTCGCAGTATGCCGACAGCGTCATCTATCGCCCGTACCATTCGTGGGGGAACCGAATCGCCGGTGCCTGCGGCTCGATGCCAGAAGCCAGGCATCCTTGCCGACAGTTGTGGACGCGTTGCACCATCGGCCCGTCTGGGAATATCATCGCGTGTTTCAACTCATGGACTGAAAAGGAGGAGGAAGTCCTGGGGAACGTCCTAGATCCGGATGTCACAATCGGGGCCATATGGAAGTCGGCGCGATATGGGGGGATTAGGTCTGACCATGCAAACGGCGAGTATTCGCTTCCCTGTTGCGCCACTTGCACCGACTGGACCGGCAGTTCTTGGGGAGATAACAGCTATGAGCATCTCCTTAGCTCGAAACTCGGGTTGAGGGAAGTGTGATCATGCCCGATGTCAGCACGCTGCTCAAAAACCCGACGACGAGTTCGGCGATGGCCGACACTCCTACCGCTGTCTCGGTTGAGATCACGGCTCGCTGCCAACTGCGTTGCGCGCATTGTTTCAACGATTCGGGGCCAAAGAGCCACAGCGAGCTGGACTTGTCGACGATGATCCGCATCCTTGATCAAATCGCGGATTGGCCCGGGGTGGATTCCATTCGGCTCAGCGGCGGAGAGCCAACCGTCCACCCTAGCTTTCGCGACATTGTGGACGCCTGCGGGCAACGCGGAATTGCCGTTGTCATAAACACAAATGGGATCTACTCCCACACTCAGATGGAATACCTCAAGGAAGCGCCTATCGACCTGTTCATGGTGAGCTTGGACGGGCTGGAAAAAAACAATGACGCTATTCGGGGGATTGGTTCATTCCAACGGGCAAAAGGCAGCTGTGTTCAGTTGTTAGAGGCTGGTCAGCGAGTGCTGGTTTGCTGTCATTTGACCAAGTCGTCAATGTCCGACCTTGACGGGATCATTGACTTGGCGATCGATTTGGGAACAGATCTCAAACTGTCCCCGGTGCGCCCTATCGGACGTGCCCAAGCCATGCTAAATCGAGAAATCTTGGAGCCTGCCGATTATTTGTCCATCATTCAAACCGTGTCAAACAGACGCAAAGAATGCCCGATTCGCATTGTCGCCGATTTCGACATTCTCGATGCCCCCGTTTTGGCCGGTGGCGATGACCGCATGTCTTGCGGTGCCGGACGCACAACGGTCAACGTCAACTACGACGGGCATATTTACCCATGCGCGTTCTTTGTGACCCCAGGAAGGGAATTCTCGGCTGGGAGCGTTTACGATATCTCCCTAATCGACGCGTGGAGGACTCCCGCTTTTGAGGCGTTCCGCGTGCACGCAAAGTGCTCGCAGTGTCTTGCCTGCAAGTTCTACCGGGGAGCGTGCTTGGGTGGCTGCCCGGCCACGGCATTCTTTTCAACGGGATTTCTCGACAGCCGCGACCCGATGTGTTTTGCCCATCTGCTGACTTCGGGGGAACCGTCATGACTTCTCATCGCCGGCCTGTGCTTCGCGAAGAACTCGGTGGAGGCTACTGGTTTGATCCCGAGCTGGGTAAGGCGACCGAGCTCACTACCGCCGAGTTTGGGCTGCTCAGCCATCTCGCCCGGAATTCCGGCGAACTGCCCAGGGGGCTATCCGCAGAAGAGCATAACGCGGCGCGCGCATTGGCAAGTCAACTCGTCGAACAAAGCTCTTGCGCCCTAGCATCGGGCCTGTGGGATTCTGTGCGGGTTGTTCCCTTGCCCGGTGACGCCCCACGAGATGCTGCGGCGGCACCGAAGCGCATATATTTCGAAGTGACCAGGGAATGCAATCTTGCTTGCCGATCCTGCTTCA
>JAITSW010000205.1 GCA_031287505.1 Propionibacteriaceae bacterium | reverse complement strand
TTGCGGACGTGGGGTCAGCCAGTGGTTCGCAGATAGCTGACACATCGCTTTCGCGTGCCGGGGCAACCAGGTGTTGGAACTGGGTTATTGGAGCTGCTAGCCACGGCATTCCCCAGCGTTATCCCGGGCGTGAGGTGTTGGAACTGGGTTATTGGAGCTTCTAGCCACGGGGAAGACCTTTGGTTCAGGCTCAAAAATGAGGTAGCCAGCGTGGGGGTTTACGAGCGCGCTAATATGGAAGGCGGTCCAAAACCGTCCAGATCTAGAGGAAACTGATGCCGACCTACCAATACAAGTGCCGAGAATGTGACGCTGATTTGGAGGTGGTGCAGAGTTTCTCTGACGAGCCATTGACGATTTGCCCGCAATGCCGGGGAGAGTTGCGCAAGGTTTACAGCGCTGTCGGGGTGGTTTTCAAGGGTTCCGGGTTTTACGCCACAGATTCGCGCTCAAAAGACAAGACGGCCGCAGCCACCCCTGCCGCTTCTACTGCCGCTGAAACTGCGACTTCCACAGAGACGAAGCCGGACGAGCCAGTCAAGGCTGATCCAAAGCCGAGTTCCGATGCTGCTAAGCCTGCTGCCGCTGCCGCTACCGGATAACGCCTTTCCCTCCTGTGGAAAGTTATCCACAGCTTTCTGATTTTTCGCAAAACTTGGCGATTTAGGGCATTTGTGCGGCATAACTGATTATGTGAACAGAAAAAAGGCACTCTTGTCATTGCGGAAAACCCTCTTTAGGCAACGACGGTTGCTGGCTGCGCTCTGCGCAGCGCTAGCGGTATTCACCGGGTTGCTGGCCGTTCAGCAGGCAATAGCCGCCGATCCCAGTTGCGCGACGATTGCACCGGCTCCGCCCTAGTTCCACCTTCCCCCGTGCGGCAGGGGATCCCTTCCCAAGACACACCGCTGTCAACTCGGAGGCTCGGCGTCGCTCCCGTGCAGCAGGGAGCCCCAACCAAGACACACCTAGTCAAGCGCCTCCACCTCACTGTCGACCCGAGTGGCAGGGGGATCCCCGCCTAAGACACACTCTCACAGTAGTAATGGGACGTGGCGGATTCTGGGATCATTGCAACGCCGAATTTGGAGAACGTGGTAATGGGACGTATAGCTTGTCACGCCTAACCCCGTGGCAGGTAGGCACAGTGGTCTTGAAGACAGCCGCAGCGGCGCGCTTAGCCCACCCCGTGGTGGGTGGGCACATCGGCCAATAGGCGACGTTCGTCAGCGTTTAAGTCGGTGCGGGTGCTGGGTGGGAGTTCGGTGAGCGTCCACAAGCCCAGCGTGCGCCGAGCAGATTCTAGGGCAGCGGCGTAGCGGGCTGGGCCGACAGCCCGCACCAACGACAGATCGACCGGGTGCGGCCAGCTTTCCCCAGCTACCAGCCGGGCAAGGGCATGGGCGCGGATTCGAGCGACGGGCCAGCCAGCTTTCCCCAGCTCGATGGCGAGGGTTGCGAGGGTTTCGTCTAGCCCGGCTAGCTGGTTTGCGTCGTTCCCGGCAGAAGGCAGCTCTTCAGCAGCGAGCGGCTGTTTTCCCGCCAATGCTTGAAAAAGCACCGCGAACCAAGACAAAGACTTCGGCACCAATCTAGATTCGGCTTCACCCATAAGCAGAGTTTAGGGCAGTATCGGCCTGGGGCGAAGCCGCTAAGATAGTCCCGCACGGCCCCATAGCTCAGGGGATAGAGCAGGAGTTTCCTAAACTCTGTGTCGCAAGTTCGATTCTTGCTGGGGTCGCGATACTAAGCGTCTAGGTCGTAGTGGCATAGCCTGGAATTCTGGAAGCTAACGGAAAATAGTGGTGCGGCTGGGGTCGCGATACTAAGCGTCCAAGTCGGCTTCGCGGCGTCGGAGTCTAGCTCGGAGAGTTGCTGGGTCGCGATACTAAGCGTCTAGGTCGGCTTCTGCCTGGTCTGCGGCAGCCCGCACCTTATCCATGTCGACCTCTTTGACCTGCTTAACCAACTCTTGCAGCTGCGAGGCATCCAGCACGCCCGGATGGCGATAGACCAGGTAACCCTCGCGGAAGATCATCAGTGTCGGGATGGATTGGATATCAAGCGCGTCGGCAAGCTCTTGCTCGACTTGCGTGTCGACCTTTGCCCAAGTGATGTCGGGGTTGGCCTCCGACACAGACTCAAAAATCGGTGAGAAGGTTCGACACGGGCCGCACCAACCTGCCCAAAAGTCCACAAATACGATGCCATCCTTGACTGCGCCGTCAAATTCTCGCCCAGTCAGCGCGGTAGTACCCATATTTCCTCCTCAATGGTTCCGGCACCTAAGTCTACTTCTTTCAAAAACCGGCCTCGCCAGCGCACTTCCCCTCATCAAGGGCTGGGAGCGAGATTCCAGATCAGACCCGGGACGACGTGAGAAGAACCCGAAATGGGCGTCCGCTTTACTTCTTGACGGCGAATACAACTATGCCGGCTATTACGGCCACACCTACCCCGACGCCAATGGCGATAAAGGTGCGAGAGTCATCCGTTGCCTTATCGGGGGAATCAAGAAAGTCGTCGGGCAAATCTGCTTCCGAATCGCCTGGAGTCGCACTGGCGGGGGAACTCGAAACAGCGCCGGACGGCGAACCGCTGGGGACGACAGATTCCTCCGACAGCGAAGGAGCCGGCGAAATCGGAGACGGCGTCTGGGCAAAGGCTGAAACTGCGGGACTGAAGGCCAACAGCAGCGCCACAAAAACAGCGGCGCCAACCCGTTGGCCGAGAAAACTCATGACCAGAGCCTACCAAAGAGTGGCCTGCGCAAAATGACGAAGGCTGCGAACAACGCAAGAGCGGCCAAAGGTTCCCCCGGGCCGCTCTTGCGGGTTGCCTATACGGGAAGAACCCCGCGCAGGAAGTAGAGCAGGAAGGCTGCGGCAACCACCCAAAGGAGGGGGTGCAGTTCCCTGGCCTTGCCACGCACAGCCTTGATCAGCACGTAGCTGACAAAGCCGGCGCCGATGCCGGTGGTGATCGAATATGCGAACGGCATCAGCGAGATCGTCAAAAAGGCTGGGATAGCCTCTTCCGGATCGTCCCACTTAATCTCAACCACCTGGGCCATCATCAAAAAGCCCACAAAGAAGAGCGCCGGAGCAGCCGCTTCCGAGGGAACCATATTGATAAACGGCGAGAGCACAATGGCCAGCAAGAAGGCGATACCGGTGACGATAGAGGCGATACCGGTACGGGCGCCGTCACCCACGCCGGCAGCGGATTCAACATAAGAGGTGTTTGAAGAAACCGAGCCCAAGCCGCCGGCAATAGCGCCGATGGAGTCGACGACAAGAACCTCTTGGGTGTGCGGCACATTGCCTTTATCGTCCAAAAGCCCCCCTTCGGCGCCGACGGCCACGATAGTGCCCATGGTGTCGAAGAAATCGGCCAGGAGCAGCGAAAAGATCAACATTATGATCGAAAGCCACGCCTGCGGGCCAGCAGCAAAGGCGCCAATGAAGTCGATACGGCCAAGTAAGCCCAAATCAGGAGCCTGGAACCCCGCGAAGAAGGGCACATTCAGCTTCCAGCCAGTTGGATCGCCGCCCGTAACCGTTCCCAAAGACAAGGAGTACTGAACGATGATGGCGATAACCGTGGAAAAGATGATTGAAATCAGAATGGCACCCTTGACCTTCAAGACGTACAGAAGGACGGTTATGCCAAAACCGATCAGGAAGATGGCAATCGGCCACCCCTTCAGCAAATTGCCAATACCAAGCGCAGTTGGGGTACCCCCGGAGGGATCCTGGCGGACAACGCCCGCGTCGTACAAGCCGATAAAGGCAATAAAAAGTCCGATTCCAACTGAAATAGCCGAGCGCAGCGCACGTGGCACCGCGTTGAAAACAGCCTTCCGGAAGCCGGTGAACACCAAGATCAGGATGACTACGCCTTCCCAGAAGATCAACCCATTTGCCTGTGGCCAAGTCATCGAGGGGACGATGGTGTAGGCAAGCATAGAGTTCAAACCTAAGCCGGTGGCTAAGGCCAGCGGGAAGCGGGCATAGGCTCCCATAAGGATGGTAAGCACGCCGGCGATAAGCGCGGTAGCTGCTGCAACCATGCCCATGGTGATGCCGATATTCGCCGAATCGGCTATTGGCAAGCCGGAGATCAAGTTGCCGTCTTTGTCGGCTTGGGTGCCGATGATTATGGGGTTGAGAACGATGATGTAAGCCATCGTAAAAAACGTTACGAGACCGCCGCGGATTTCTCGGCCAATAGTGGAGCCACGCTTGGTGAGCTCAAACCATCCGTCTAGACCTGAGGCGGACTTGGAGGTAACAGGGTTTGTCATAGGTGAAATCCTAACGATGTGGCTAAGCTATCTAGTCTCATGTCCATCTCTGATCGTCGTCAAAAGCCGTTGCTGCGGCAAGCGTCCGTTCGCGCCCTCGACCCGGACGGCATCGCTGTGACAAGCGTCGGGACGCTGCTGTTTGCGCTGGCTTGGGTCATTTGCCTGGTAGAACGCCAGTGGCTGGCCGAGATCGGCTACTCCTGGGTCGAGGCGGTGACGCTCACCGGCTTTGCAATGGGGCTCATCGGCATGGGCGTGACCTATCGCGGGCATCTCCGCAATCGTTCTAAAGCACCCGAAAACATGCCCGCAGACGACCATGCCGCCGAAGAACAGAGTTAATCGAACAGCGCGTTATCGGTAGTGGCAGTATCCCAGATCGGGACTTTCGAGGCCGACAGAGCCCGGGCATCCGGGGCGTCGGAGTGGCCGCCGCAGCCGTGGTCGCGAGTCACAACTTCACCGTCTTGCGGAGAATACCTATTTGCGCAAACGCCGAAATAGGTGCCTAGGCGTCCAGCCAGCGAGATAAAGAAGCCACAGCTATTGCACAGAGCCGGAGCTTGGTGCGTCATGGGATTGCCCGGGCCGCCAGCCGAAGACTCCCAACGTTCGGCGGCTTCGTCGTGACCTTCCAAAGAAAGCACGCGCTCGCGTCCCAAACCCAGCTCGGCGATCAATGCCCGAATCTGCGACATTTCCGCCGGTTCAACATCGATGTTGTGCTCGCCGCCGGTAAAGCCCGGCTCAAGGCGCGGGTCATCGTCGGCTGCCGGGTGCAGCATGCCGGGAGTCAGGTCGCCGATTTCGATCCGGTCACTCCACGGAACCCAGTCGGGGCCGATGAAAGCCGTCTCGCCGGGGATTAGGGCAATCTCATTAACCGTCACCACGCGTGCCCGGGAAGCCCTGGCCACGGTGATAGCCCACGTCCAGCCGGGATAGCCAGGATGGGTGCACTCAAAGTAGTGCGTTGCGACCCGGACATCTTCGGGCTCGACCTTGATGTGGTCGCCCACGCCAAACACTCCGCTACGGCGGATTGCAGCCGCCTGAGCCAGTTCTACGGCCTCGGCACAGGCTTTGTCCACCACTAGGGTTGCGGCCATCCTCACAACTCCAGCTCGTCGGCAACGGCGCGGAGCACGGACGCGGTCTTCTCCGAGATCTTGGAATCTGGGTAGCGTCCCCGCTTGTAGCTGTTGCCGATGGAATCGAGCATCTTGATCAGATCTTCAACGATAAGAGACATCTGCTCGGTAGATTTGCGTTGGGCTTTTGACAGCGACGGCGGCGTGTCTAGCAACACCACCGAGAGCGCTTGCTCGCCGCGCTTGCCGTCGACGACGCCGAATTCGACCTTTTGACCGCGCTTAAGGGTAGTCACACCCGCAGGCAGCGCTGCCACGCGGACATACACGTCGTCTCCACCCTCATCTTTCGATAAGAAGCCGAAACCCTTCTCAGCGTCCCAAAAGCGCACGCGACCAGTAGGCATGTCTCCTCCTTGCATATGTACGCCAAGCGTAGTTCATCGGGAAGGATTCGGCACGCATTCCTTTGCGAGATTGGGTCTCAGATGTGCCGGGGAATAGACTAGGGCTCATGGCGACATGGCAAGACGGACCGGAATACGCCCCGATAGAGCGTCCCGAAAGCTACGAACCCGCCGATGTGCCGCCGCTGACAGCCGAAGCTAAGAAGCCGGATATGGCGAGCGCCGTGGCAGTTTTGGAGCTGCCTGCCGAGCGCCCCACCTTTGATGCCGCAGACGGCGGACAGCGTCCTTTGAGTGATTTCGGCCCGCCGAAGAGCGCTGAGCGGGACGCCAGCGCGCCTTTTGAGGTGGTCGCCGCAATTATGACGTCCGGGTTTGGCCAAGGAGGGAGCTTGGGGCTCGGCGGCGCTGAGACGACGCCATTTGAATCTCACAAGCCACTCGAAGAATTTGGCAACACCCGGGGCTCCGGTTTCAACCCGCGAGCGCCAATCAGTATCGCCGCCAGGGCAAATGCGCCAGCCCAACTCGTCCTGGATAACCCTCCCGACTATCTGCCGTTTGACCCGGTAGCCAACGCGCAGCAGTTACCCCCCGACTATCTGGCTCCGGCTTACCCGGTTTACCCTCCTAGCGACACGCGGGCTCATGAGCCGAAGCCGCCCGCCCAAGGGTATCTACTTCCCGATGGGCAGATCCCCTATGGGCAAGTGCCTCCCGGGGCTCCATATGGAAACGCGCCGTTTAATGTTCCGCCGCCCGGCTACCCCGCACCCGGCACACCGGGTTGGTTTGGCCCGGGATACTCGCAGCCGCCTCGGCAACACAAGAAGGTGACCGTCCAAAAGGTCCTCGAGGTAGCCACACCCGGCGTGATGGTCGCAATCTTCGTGGGGGGAATGCTGGAACCTTTTTCGGCGCTGATGTTCATTCTCTCGTTCGTTCTCTCCAGCCGGATTCGCTACCGTCCCGCACAAATCAGAACCGCCTACATCGTCGGGGCAATTATTATCGCCCTCGCTGGGGCGGGAGCCTTAGTGTGGTCGTTTAGTTTTCAGATGTCCTGGGTTTTGGACGCTCTGAACGCCGCAGCCCTGTGGATTTGCCGCATCGAATTCTGGGTAATTCCGTTTATCATTTACCGCGCTCTAGCGGCTCGCGAACGCCCTGACGGACGATAGCCGAACCGGCTGGGGAAACGCTGTTAGAGAAGCGTCGCTTTAAATCAGCTTCAGCCTCACTTGACAACTTGTCCGATGGAGAGATTCCAAGCCGACCCTTAAATGGCGAAGGGCGGGTGTTACCCTTGTCCAATGCAATCAGGTACCGCCCAGCCGAATCTGAGTAAATTTCTATGGCTTTCAGTGGCCGCCGCCCTTATTACGCTGTCTGTCAAGGTCATTGCCGCTTGGCTGACCAACTCGGTCGGACTATGGTCTGACGCCCTGGAATCCACGGTAAACCTGGTGGCTGCTTTTGTGGCGCTGTGGGCGATGCGGGTGGCCTCGCGGCCAGCCGACCACAATCATGATTTCGGTCATGGCAAGGCCGAATACCTCTCGGCGGGCGCGGAAGGCATGATGATTCTCATCGCTGCGGGCAGCATCATTTACGGAGCTGTTTGGCGGCTAATCGAGCCTTCCGAATTGGAGCACCTGAGTTGGGGCTTGGCGCTCTCGCTAAGCGCGTCCCTGATAAATCTGGGCGTCGGATACTACCTGTTGCAAACCGGCAAGAAAACCCGCTCGATAACTCTAGAGGCGGACGGCAAACATCTGCTCACCGATGTTGTCACCTCGGTGGGAGTGCTGGTGGGTATCGGGCTGGTTATGCTCACCGGCTGGATAATCCTCGATCCGATCATCGCCATTATTGTCGGGCTAAACATTTTGATTACCGGAATTCGTTTGGCCAGACGTTCCTTTGTCGGGCTACTCGACGCCGCCTTGCCGCCTGAGGATGTCGAAAAGGTCACCGCGGCGGTGGCGGAGCTCTGCGCTGACGAAAAGGCAACCCTGACACAGCTTCGCACCCGCGAATCAGGACGGCAGCGTTTCATCTATGCCACAGTTTCAGTGCCCGGCGAGTGGACGGTGGATCACAGCCACGATCTCGCCGATGCCGTCGAAGCGGTTGCCGGACGGACTCTGGCCGGAGCGATCACGTTCGTTCACATTGAGCCGATGTGACGTTGGCCGACAACAAAAGGGCGGCCCGCCGACAACAAAAGGGCGGCCCGCAGGCAACAAAAGGGCGGCCCGCAGGCAACAAAAGGGCGGCCCGCAGGCAACAAAAGGGCGGCCCGCAGGCAACAAAAGGGCGGCCCGCAGGCAACAAAAGGGCGGCCCGCAGGCA
>JAITSW010000203.1 GCA_031287505.1 Propionibacteriaceae bacterium | reverse complement strand
CTCCCAGCTCAGCGGCCCGTCCTCGTTGCGCGCTGGCGGGGTGCCGGTGTACTGGTCCACAATGAAGATAAACCCGAACCAATCCTCACCCGCATCGCCAAACCCGGGCCAAGAAATCGTCCCGCGCAAGCGCATCTTGGTAGGAGTTATGTTGGCTTCTTCGCGCAATTCGCGGACGAGACAGGCCACCACATCTTCGTCATTTTCGAGTTTGCCGCCCAAACCGTTGAACTTGCCCTGGTGTTGGTCTCCATCACGGGTGCGCTCCACCAGCAACACCTGGCGCTTATCTGCGGAAAGGACGAACCCCAGCGTCCCGATAATCGGTCGAAAGGGCATTTTAACCCTGCCTACCCGGGTTGGAATAAAGACCCACTATGTTGTCCTCCCCTATTGCCCAATACGAGCCAATATTAGCGAACCACAACCTGGGTGACGGGCAGCCCGGGATTGGCGCCTATCTCTAGGCCGGAGGGCGCAAGGCCGGCTTTCACCACCTCGGCACCCAGGACGGCAATCATGGCGCCATTGTCGGTACACAGGCCGGGGCGGGGACGGCGGACTGTAATACCGGCGGCGGCAGCGCGTTCGTCCAGCAGCGCACGCAGGCGGGTATTGGCGGCTACCCCGCCACCGAGAAGAATCTGATCGGTGGCTAGGTACCGGCAGGCATCGATGGCTTTGGCGGTGAGCACATCGCACACGGCCTCCTGGAAGCTTGCTGCCACGTCGTTTACCTCGATCTCATCTCCAGCTAGGCGGGCGGTTTCCACCCAACGCGAGACTGCCGTCTTCAGACCGGAGAAAGAATAGTTGAAACGATGCTTGGCTAGGTCTTTTTGCGCGGTGAGGCCGCGGGGAAAGGCGATAGCCCTGGGATTTCCGCCTTGAGCCGCTTTGTCGATTACCGGGCCGCCGGGGTAGGGCAAACCGAGCAGGCGGGCAACCTTGTCGTAGGCCTCCCCAGCCGCGTCGTCGATGGTCGCCCCCAACTCGGAGATATCGCAAGTGACGTCATTGACGGCCAGCAGCGACGAGTGCCCGCCCGAGACCAGGAGCGCCGCACAAGATTGCGGGAGGCTGCCATGCTCAAGCATGTCGACGGCCACATGGCCAACCAGGTGGTTGAGGCCGTAAAGCGGTTTATTTGCCACCGACGCCAGCGCCTTGGCTGCCGACAAACCGACCACCAGCGCGCCCATCAGCCCCGGCCCCGCAGTGACCGCGATAGCGTCCACCTCGCCCAGTGACACATCGGCCTTCTCAAGTGCCCTGCGCAAAGTGGGAACGATGGCCTGCAGGTGGGCACGGCTGGCCACCTCGGGCACCACCCCGCCAAACCGCACGTGGAGTTCTACCGAGGACGCCACCTCATTGGCCAGCAATTCATATCCGCGGACGATGCCCACTCCGGTTTCATCACATGATGACTCGATACCGAGGATTAACGGCTCACTCATACACCCACCCCGTCTGCCAAGGCCAACTCCATCACGAGCGCGTCATTACCGTCGCCGTAATAGTTTTCGCGGATAGCCAATCCATCGAACCCGAGGCGGGAATAGAGGGCGATCGCGCCGTCGTTTACCTGGGAAACCTCGAGCATCATTCGCATCGCCCCCTGCTGCGCAGCCCACCTCGCCCCCGCTCTTATCAGGGTTTTCGCAATACCCTGCCGACGGTGATTTCTTGCCACAGTCACCGTGCGCAAATCAACCACGCCCTCGGGCCGCCCAAAGCTTGCCACCGCTAGCAGGTCTTTCTCGCGATACCCCAGCACATAGTTCCCATGTGAGAACTCGCTGAGCCAAGATTCAGCCGACCAGCGCTCGGTAGGCGGAAAACCCTGCGCCTCCAAGGCCAAAATCTCTTCCAGGGCAGACTCATCCAGCACTTCGATCATGCCGGCCTCCTGATAACGAGCCGGGGTAAGACCGATTTTCTGGCAGCGGGGACTTCGGCGTCTGGACGACGCAGATAGAGCGGTTCGAGGCCGGCATCGGGTAGGTCGTCGGCTAGCAGGGCAAGGAGGCCGGCGTCCACGCCCGGGGCGGAGCCGATGATTTGGCCGGGCAGCGGATAGAGATCGGCACCTTGGCCGTAGCTTGGCAGCGGGGGAATATCTTCAGCGCCGGTGACAAACGGCCCGTCGACCCGTTGGCCGGCAGCAGAATATGCGGCCCAATATAGCTCTTTGCGCCGGGCATCGCACAGTGCGACAAATGCGGGCTCTTGACCCGAAACAGCAGCGGCCGCAATCAGGGGAGAATCAACGCGCAGCGCCTGCCGGGCGATCACATCGAGACCGCAAATGCCTTTGAGGGGCAGTCCGAGAGCTTGGGCGATTACCTCGGCGGCGGCTACGCCAACCCGGAGCCCGGTGAACGGGCCCGGGCCGACTCCGACAGCCACTGCCTCAAGATCGGCGTAGCCGACGCCTGCCTGCTCCAAGGCCTTTTCCACCAGGGGAATCAGGCGTTCGACGTGGGAGCGGGTGTCCTGGACTTGGAGGGCGGCCAGTATTTTCGAACCATCCGATACACCCACCGAAACCACCGTCGCGGTGTCAATTCCCAGCGTCAACGCCATGTCAAACCCCGTAACTCCGGCGCTTTCCAACGGGCTCCGACCGAGGTTATAAAGACCCAGCGGGTTTCGTCTTGCGGATCTAGCGAGCGTCGAATATCTATCTCAAGGCGTTCGTCGCTCAAACCTTCGGCGATGCCCGCACCCCACTCCACGAGAGTCACCGAGTCGTCCAAAGAACTACCCACGTCAATGTCCTCAAGTTCGGCAAGCGAGCCCAGGCGATATGCGTCAACATGCACAAATGCGGGACGGCCGCTGGCGCTTTGATGCACTCTGGAGAGTACAAACGTCGGGGAAACCACCGGGTCAATCGAGCCCAGCCCCATGCCAATCCCCTGGGCTAAGGTTGTCTTGCCAGCCCCGAGATCGCCTGAGGCAATGATCAAATCGCCGGCGCGCAGGTGCTCGCTCAAACGCCACCCCAAATCTTGCATTTCTTTGGCAACCGGGACGGCCACCCGCACCGGAGCGCGACGCTGCAGCTCGACAGAGTTTCCGCTGCGGGCATACTCGCTGAATCCGAGGCGGCGCCACCAGCGCAGCACGTGCGGAAATTCTGTGCGGGCGGTGAGCCGGACCAGCGCCACTTCACCGGGCAACTCCTCCAAAGCCACCATCGCCATCACCGATGCGATACCCTGCCGCTGAAATCGCGGTGCCACCGAAACGCGGTGAATCCCGGCAACGTGCCCGTCATCCCCATTCTCGGCAATGCTCACCAAGACGACCCCGGCAGGCTCGTCATCGACCAACGCCAAGATGCCGAAGCCGCTTTCAATTTGGGACGAGACAGACTCGACGGTTTCGCCCAACGCCGCCGGAGGAGGATTGACCGGTGCTCGATGCGAGAAGGCGTCGCGGATAATCTCTAGAACAGCCGGCGCTTGGGCAGTCGTCGGAGGCACCAACCTCAGCGTCCGCCCATCGGCAAGCACCGCCTCAGCGAGCGCCACCGGCTTCACCACGCTTTTCTCCACAAGTCACCTCCTAAGCCAAAGAAGAATGCTACCAGCGCCGCAAAGAAGCGTCCCATAGGCTGCCCCTGGTGAGTGCTAGCCGAACGCCACCGGGCAACGGCTTAGTGAGTCTCGCGTCGAAAAATCTCAGATCGCCGGGTGAGTTTCAGCCGGGCAAATCGCTGAGCAGCTCCTTGCCTCTGCCGATAACACCGTTCCTCGGGGAACACTAGCCGAGCGAACCGCTGAGCAACTCCCGAATGGGAAGCTGCAGATCTTGCGGGGAAATTGGAGCGTCAACTTGTCGGGCACCAAGGGCTTGAATGCTAGCACCGGCTAGGGCTGCTTGCCGCAGATCCAGCCCGGCGGCTAGCAACGCACCGCAGATACCGGCCAGAAGATCGCCAGAACCGGCCTGAGCCGCCCAAGCGGGGCCGGGAACCGCAACCGAAATGACGGGCGAATCTGGGGTGGCAACGAGTTGGGTGGCACCCTTGAGTAAAACCACAGCCTGCCAACGGTCAGCGGCTTGGCTGACGTAAGGCAACGGGTTAGCCACAACCTCCTCGCGTTTTACGTCCAACAATCGAGCCAACTCCCCAGCATGGGGAGTCAACAGAATCTGCCCCGGGCGCCCGGATCTGGCCAGGCTGCCCATTTCCCCCGTTGGCAGGTACCGCAGCCCGTCGGCGTCAATGACCACCGGAATGCCCGCCGCGATAATTCGGGCGATCTTCCCGGCCCCGTAGGGCTGTTCACCCCAGCCGCAGCCGACCACCCAAGACTGCACCTGCCCGGCAGCCAACACCGCATTTGGGTAGGCTTGCGAAACCCGCCGCGCAACTTCCGCTTCGCCTAAAAAGCGAACCATTCCGGCACCGGCTTTGAGGGCGCCGGAAACCGCCAACAGCCCGGCACCGGGATACTGGGCCGAACCGGCGTCAATTCCCACTACCCCGCGCGAATACTTATCTGAGGCGGCGCTGGGAACGGGCCAGAATTCCGCGATGTCCGATGGCTCCCAACATGTCAACGTGGGCTCCATCTTGGGCAATCCGATGTCGATGACTTCCACACGTCCCAAGACCGACTTCGCCGGCTCTAAAACGTGGGCGGGTTTGCGTCCCCCAAAGGCAACCGTGACATTGGGACGGACAAACGTCGTCCGCCCAGGGAAGAACACCGGCTCGGCAGGCACACCAGACGGCAGGTCAACGGCTATCACCGGCACTTGCGCATTGAAAACCGCGGTGGCGACATCGGCGCTGACGCCATGTAGCCCGGCTTTGCCCCCAATGCCCAAGATGGCGTCGATAACCAGGTCGTTTTGGTCAAGCTCGGCAACCAACTCGGCTAGGGAAAGCTCCCGACCACCTGCGGCTAAAAATGCCGCCCAACCGGCGTCATGCACTCGCCCGCCCGCCCGCCAAGCGCGAACCCGAACCCCGCGGCGCAATAACCGAACGCCGGCAAAGAGCCCATCTCCGCCATTATTGCCAGAGCCGGCCAGAATCGTCACCCAAGATCCATAGGGATTACCGGCTAGGCGGCGCAATTCCCGCAAGGCCACCTGCGCCAAAGCGCAGGCCGCGCGCCGCATCAAAACACCCTCGCCGATCCGCGCCATCTCTTGGGTTTCGGCATCGCGAATCGCCGCCACGGAATAAGCCTGGTACATAAGGCCAGCTTACTTAGCCAACCACCCCCTGACTTCCACCGCAAAGAAAGTCTTCGCGATTAGCGGCTGGCGACGACGAATGCCACAGCCACACCCCCGTCGTGCGAGATCGACAGATGCAGGTGCTCGACGCCTAAAGCCTTCATCCTCGCGCTCACACTGCCTTGACAGGAAAACGAGGGCGCGCCGGATGAATCTACCCCGACTACCGCGTCGCGCCAAGCCAAAGAGCCATCAGCGCACAACGCCTTGGCCAAGGCTTCTTTCGCGGCGAAGCGACCGGCGAGGCGTTCGGTGTTGGGGCTGTCTTCCAGCTCTGCCGCGGTAAAGAGCTTTTGCGCAAATCCGGGACGCGCCAACGCGCGCTCAAAGCGGCTCAAATCGACGACATCGACTCCGACACCAACAATCATCGAGCTACTCGACGGTGACAGATTTGGCTAGATTTCGGGGCTTATCCACGTCGTAGCCCTTCAATGCCGCCAACTCGCAGGCAAACATTTGCAAGGGGACGGTGGCCACCAACGGCTGCAAGATCGCCGGAACCCTCGGCAATTCGAAGAACACGTCGGCATGCTCGGCTGCCTGTTCGTCTCCTTCTTCGGCAAGCACCACGGTGAACGCCCCCCTTGCCTGCACCTCTTCAATATTGGAAATCATCTTGCCGTGCAGCTGATCGCGCCCGACGGGGGGAACCATGACAAAGATCGGAATTCCCGGCTCCACAAGCGCGATCGGGCCATGCTTGAGCTCCCCGGCGGGAAAGCCTTCGGCATGCAGGTAAGCCAACTCTTTTAGTTTCAAGGCTCCTTCCAGCGCCGTTGGATAACCGACATGCCTGCCCAAGAAAAGCACCGACTTCTTGGGCAGCAGCAGCTTGGAAACTTCAAGAATCTGCGGCATATTCTCCAAGACGGCGCTGATCTTGTCCGGGATGGCGGCCAATTCGTCCATGACGCGGGAAATCTCATCTGAATACAAGGTGCCGCGTTCTTGGGCCAGATAAAGCCCCAGCAAATAACACGCCGCCAACTGGG
>JAITSW010000190.1 GCA_031287505.1 Propionibacteriaceae bacterium | reverse complement strand
GACGGCTTCATCGGCCCCGGACACGTGGCGACGGTGGTCGGTGCTGGGCATTTTCAGTTCATTCCCGGCGATTACCGCTTGCCGATTGTGGTTACCGGCTTCGAGCCGTTGGACATCCTACAGTCGGTGGACATGCTGCTTACCCAGTACGTCGAAGGGCGTTGCGAGGTGGAGAACCAGTATGCCCGGGTGGTGCGCCCGGCGGGTAGCGCCGAGGCGCTGAGGCTCCTCGATGAGGTCTTTGCGGTGCGCGACACCTTTGAGTGGCGGGGATTGGGGTACATTGCCCATTCGGGCTACGCCATTGCAGGGGCATACGCCGAATTTGATGCCGAACGACGCTTCACGCTGCCCGGCGAACGGGTGGCAGACCATCCCGCCTGTGAATGCGGCTCGGTCTTGCGGGGCGCGAAGAAGCCGTGGCAGTGCAAAGTTTTCGGCACTTCCTGCACCCCGGAGCAGCCGATCGGAACGTGTATGGTCAGCCCGGAAGGCGCCTGCGCCGCCTACTATAACTTCGGCAGGATGCATCGCGGTGCGGCGCAGGCCTTAGGCAGGGTAGGCGATAGGTAAGCGCCATGCACGAACTCTCCCTCTGCCGTTCGATCTATTCGATTGCCGCGCGGAAATCTGCCGGCAAGACAGTGGCGAAGATCGGCCTTGATGTGGGGGAGTTGCGCCAAGTAGTGCCGCAAACCCTGGTCTACTGTTGGTCAATCGTCGTCGAAGGCACCGCTTTGGCCGGGTGCGAGCTAGAGGTGACACGCATACCCGCCGCCGTCGACTGCCGGTCTTGCGGGGGCACAACCCGGCTCCGTGATATCCCGGCGCTTAGGTGCGGCAAATGCTCTAGCATCGACGTTGAAGTGGTTTCGGGCGAAGAGTTTATGGTTCGATATTTAGAAGTTGGGAGTTAGGAATGGGGCGTTTTCACCGCCACGATGATGGCACTGTTCACAGCCACAGCCATGACGGCGCGGGTCACGGCCATGAGCATGGGCATCACGACCATGGCGATATTCCGCGCCATCACCACGATCAAGAGCTGATCGGCGACCATTCGGGCTATCAAACCGGCCCAGAGCGCATCGATGTCCTAGAGCGGATTTTCGATGAGAACGACGCAGCCGCTGCCGCAAATCGGGCGTTGCTGGACGCCAACGAGGTGGTGGCCGTTAACTTGATGTCATCCCCGGGTTCTGGCAAGACGACAGTGCTTGGCGCCGTCTTGGACGCGTTGAACGGACAAGTGCGCTGCGGTGTTGTCGAAGGTGACATTGAGACGTCAATCGACTCCGACAGATTGGCAAACAAAGGTGCGCAAATCGCACTGCTGAACACCGGCAACGGCTTTGGCGGGGAATGCCATCTGGATGCCCCGATGGTGGCTCGAGCCCTTAAAGACCTTGACTTGCCCGTCCTGGACCTGCTCTTCATCGAGAACGTCGGCAATCTCGTCTGCCCAGCCGAGTTTGACGTCGGTGCCCACGCCAAAGCCATGGTCTACTCGGTCACCGAGGGTGAAGACAAGCCGCTGAAATACCCGGTCATGTTCCGCACGGTTCAGGCAATCGTGGTAAACAAGATCGACTTGCTGCCCTATCTAGATTTCAGCCTTGATTTGTTCATCGAAAACCTAAAGTCCGTCAACCCGGGCGTGCGGGTCATCCTAACCAGCGCCAAAACCGGCGAGGGATTGCCTGACTTGGTCGACTGGGTATTGGAGCAAATCAGCTGAGCGCAAAGAGTGAAAAAGGCGCTAGAGTGCAAAGGCGAAAGGCCTATTTCAAAGCGCTGGAGTTCAAAGCGATAGGACATGGCGGCTGCACATGGCCCAGCTGGGGTAATCTGCCCCAGGTGAACGCATGTGCAGCATTCCCCCAGCGGCTCGGCGTTCGAGTAGCCTAGGGTCATGACGCTTATTGCCGAGACTCCCATGGTCGTTATCCGCCAGATATCGGTCAGCGATATGGACAACGATGTGTATCTGTTGACGCACAAGATATCGGGAGAGCAGGTTCTCATTGATGCCGCCAACGATATCGACGCCATTGAAGGCCTCCTCGTTCAAGCTCGGGGTGATGCGCCGCAAACCAGCCTTAAATTGGTGATCACCACGCATCAGCATTCAGACCACGTCCAGGCGCTGGCATATATGGCTGGGAAGGCCGGTGTTATCACCGCTGCCGGCCGTAGGGATGTCCCAGGCATCAAAGCCGAGACCGGCGTTGCCATCGATGTGCCGCTAGATAATGACGCCGTCATCGGCGTAGAGGGTATCACCCTCAAAGTTATCGGCTTGCGCGGGCACACGCAGGGTTCAGTTGCTTTGGCTTACGCCGAAAACGGCAATCCAGTGCATCTTTTCACCGGCGATTCGCTTTTCCCCGGGGGAGT
Organism: Propionibacteriaceae bacterium; assembly: GCA_031287505.1. Classification (GTDB taxonomy): domain Bacteria; phylum Actinomycetota; class Actinomycetes; order Propionibacteriales; family Propionibacteriaceae; genus Propionicimonas. Next base: position 158 of record JAITSW010000190.1, on the reverse strand, counting down.
GGGAAACACCAACTCAGACCCAGTGCGCTTCCAGAGCTTGCTGACCGACGTGATAGCGCGAATCTTTGACGTCTATGACGACGATGCCGTCGTTCACCCCGGGCATGGAAAACCGACCACCTTGGGGGCTGAGCGTCCGCAGTTGCCGCAGTGGCGGG
>JAITSW010000091.1 GCA_031287505.1 Propionibacteriaceae bacterium | reverse complement strand
TACCCTGTCCACTCGTCCAAGAGTCGCGAACGTCCCCAAATTCATATGGCCGCTCAATCAACGTGCCATCTTCGACGTCCCAGCGCATCACCATGGCAAATACTCTACGTGATTGGCTCGTCCTGGTACCGTTGTGGAATAGCCAATTCTGGCCTAACCAGGAAGAAGCACAGCGAAATGATCGATTCCGACACAGCTTCGAACTTGTTGGCGGTGGTTCTGCCGTTAGCCTTGGCGTTCGCCTCATTCTATGCGGCTGTCTATGCCTACCAACGGCACACATACAACAAGAGCAACTATTTTGCGATCACCCAGAACTCCTACCGCAAAGTTATGCGGGACAAGGGTTTGCGCGGTGAATACCGGACTGCCTCCCGCCTCGAAAAGGTTCCCGGCAATAAAAAAATACTGCTCAATCTTTACGTGCCCAAGGGAGAGCGGGATACGACAGAGATAGATGTCGTACTGATTCACGCCTCTGGCATCTATGTTCTTGAGTCCAAGTACTACAGCGGCTGGATATTCGGAAGCGAAGGCGACAAGATGTGGACACAGACTTTTCCGAGCGGGCGAAAGGAACGCTTTTACAATCCCATCAAACAAAACCAGGCTCATATTAGGTGTCTGAGGAACTATTTGGGTCAGACGCCTGACATTCCCTATCATTCCATCATCGTCTTCAGCGGCGAGAGCACTTTGAAGAAGATCAAACTCACCACCTCCGAACATGTCGTGGTTACCCGGCGAAAGCTGCCCTCTGCGGTTTCGGCTGTTGCAGCTAAAGCGCAACCGCTCTCGGATGAGACTCTGGGCTATCTCTACGCCAAACTCTGGCCGTTGACCCAAGTCTCGCCAGAGCAGAAAACAGCTCACATTCAGCGGCTTCAATCGAAGCATGGAAGATAGCTGCGGCAAAAGCCCCGCCATTGGTGTGTAATTCATCGCCGCTGTTGGGAAACAGCTTGACAAAATGGCTCCGCCTCAGCTGCGCGGGGGTGCCATCGTCCATAATGGTGAATGTGACTGGCGAAAACCCCATCCGCTGTTTTGGCGATGGCGACCCCTTGTATGAGAACTACCACGACAGCGAGTGGGGCGTTCCCGTCCATGACGAAAGCGCACTGCTGGAACGCATCGTGCTGGAGGGGTTTCAAAGCGGGCTTTCCTGGCTGACGGTGCTGCGCAAGCGGGAGGCATTTCGCGAGGCGTTTGCCGGGTTCGACCCGGTGGCTGTCGCCGCTTTTGAGGAGGACGACATTGCCCGCCTACTGGGAAATCCCGGGATCATCCGCCATCGGGGCAAGATTCGAGCTGCCATCGCAAATGCCCGGGCTTTGGTGAGGTTGCACGAAGACGGCGATACCCTAGACCGGGTTATTTGGTCGCATGCGCCTGCAAAGCATGTGCGTCCGCGCTCTTATGAAAACCTCCCGGCGTCTACCCCGGAATCTGCGGCACTTTCCAAGGCGTTGAAAAAGCTGGGGTTTACCTTCATCGGCCCGGTGACCGCCTACTCCACTATGCAGGCGGCAGGCGTGGTGAACGACCATCTGGCTAGCTGTTCAACAAACGCCGTCAGCTCCGGGGCAGCTGCGAAAACACCGACTACCGCAACGCAGGCAAATTGATGTGCTCTGTGGTAATGCGCGCCTTTATATACGTAAAATCAGTATCGTTTGACTGTGGATACATTTGCGGTAAGCCTTAGCCCGTCGCAAGCAGCGGGAATACTGAACGGGCAAATCCTCGGCTCAGCTATAAGCGCCACTTTGGTGGGCACCTATACCAATCATTCGCCTGACGGACGCGAGGTAGTGGTCTCGGTATATGAAAAATACTTCATGCGAAATAGCAGCCGCGCCAGCCTGTGTGTCATTTGCGAGAATGTCGCCGGCAAGACCTGGGTTGGTTTCGAAGGCTCGGGTGGCGGGCAAGGAACGCTCTTCAAGTTTGACTGGGGAGCAGCCGCCAGTTTTACAGGTGTGGTGCGGGATGCACTTGCGGGGTACATCATTGCCTGAGCGAATGACGGGAATCGAACCCGCATTCTCAGCTTGGGAAGCTGATGTTCTACCATTGAACTACATTCGCGCTGCGCGTCACCGTGCGACGAGAGACTAGTTTAGCCGCGATTTGCGGCATCTGCCACGACAAGCGCCGCAATCCCCTTCAACTGCCCGGCCTTTCTTCACCGGCACAGCTCCGAGCCCCACTCCGACAGCCGTGCCCCAGGCAGCGGGTATTCGGGTCAAGTCCGAAAGTGACGGGTGGGTGGGAAAGCCACTTCGAACTTAACCCGAATGCCCGCTGCCTGTTTGCCCAGTACGCCCAGATGTCGCAAGTATGCGCGAAAAGCACGCTAGCCGATTAGGCGCTGAGTCTATACGCCCTGTGGATAATCGCAATTGGATGGTCAACCCGGGCACCAGTGCCTTTGCGAAGTTGCCAGCGGCAAGTCTCGGTGTCGCACAGCGCCAACTGCGGATTAGTCTCTTTCACAAACTCGAACAACGGTTTGCCAACAGCCTGTGCGACTTCGAACTTCTCCTTTTTCAGGCCATACGTTCCTGCGATACCGCAACAAGCCTTCCCAGATTCGACGACGGTTAAACCCGGGACGAGTTTTAGCACTTCCACCGCCGGCAGCCCCATTCCCTGTCCTTTTAGCTGGCAGGGAGCGTGATAGGGGACAGTAAGGTCAATTGGCTCAAAATCGGTGGGCAACTCGCCAGCCTCATGGAGATCAAGTAGAAACTCCATGATGTCTTTTACGCGCGCGCCGACGTCGTGCAGGCTCTCTTTATCCACCCCCATGATCTCGTGGGCTTCATGCTTTAGCATCCCGGTGCATGAGCCGGAAGCGGAGATGACGGTGAGGTCTTCTCCTGCCGCCCGCAGATCGTCGCAAAGTTTGAGCACTGCTGCCGACGCTTCCTTATAGAGCCCATTCGACTGCATGGCCAGGCCGCAGCAACCTTGTTTGGGGACGATGACCTCGTAGCCCAAGTGTTCCAATACCTCGACACTTTGCTTGGACGTCTCAACTTCGAAATATCCGCCCGCGCAGCCATGGAAGAAGACGAGCTTGCCACGCGGGGCAGGGGTGGTTCTAGGTGAGCGCTTTTTGAACCAGCCCATGAACGTCTGGCTTGAAGCCCTGGGCATCGGCGCCTTTCGATGGATGCCGATGACACCTTCGACTATGGCGCGAACCGGGCCAACGCCCAGCGCAAAGTTGGCAATCGGAGCCACCGGCGTCATTACCTTGCCCATCAACGTCGTCTGGCCAATGATCCGATCACGCAACGGCATGTGGTCGGCCTTCATTACGGCGCGAGCCTGCGAATTCAGCTCGGCAATCTTCACACCTTGCGGGCAAACCAAGGTACAGGTGCCACAGGACGAGCAATAATCCAACGAGTGATCCACCGGGAGGCCGTTGCGAAAGCGCTCAGCTTGGGGTCCGACGAATTTCGGACCCGAGAATAACGGGGTAACTGCCACCACCGGGCATTGAGTCTCGCAGATGGTGCACTTGACGCAGTGGTCTAGGCTGGCGCGGGCCAACTCATGGCCGGCAAATTCTAAAGCGGTGCTCATGCTCACTCCTGACCAATTGCCCTAGCCGCCGCCAAGGCACTCCCCAACGCAATACCCTCACCGGATTTCTCTTTCCAGCGGTAGGCGCCCGCTAGGATTCCCCCAGCGGCATACAGGTTCTCATAGACCGGCCGACCGGTTTCGCCCACCACCCTCATATCCGAATCCACCGCAACGCCAACTGCAAACACCTGTTGTGGATCACCCCAATAGTCACCGGTGATCAGTTCCCCAATGGGTTTGACCCCGGCCAGCGGCAGCCCGAAAAGCCGCTCGCTGATTTGATAATGCGAATCCATCGTCAACGCCCCGGATTCAAAACCGCCGGGCGCATAGACGAAGGCATCCGCCTTATAGACGTGCGGAGCCCCGGTAGTGGCAGCGGTAACGCTCACCACTTTGCCGTCTTTCGCCTCGAAACCCGTCACCAACGACCCGTTAACCCATCGAATTCCAGCGGCCTTGGCAATGTCGGTCAGGGCGTTGTTTAACCGGATGCCGGGCACATTGGGCGGGGGTAGCGGAATTTCAAATATCTCAATGCCCAGCCCATCTTGAATCTCGCGCCAGACCTGTCGGTCTTTCACCCCTAGGACGGCCGGGAGTCCAACCACTTCGCCGGGCTCTAGCAATGGCTTGAGGGTGGCGGCGAACTGTTGGCGAAACCCCGGATCGTCAAAAGCCCTGGCGAATGTCAACCCTGATGAGTCGGCTTCTCCAACGCGTGCCACAACGTCAATTGTCAACGCCCGGGTAGAAAGCCTGCCGCCGCCAGGCAACGTCGTCCGATTTAAGTTGCCGGCTATCAAAGCGGCGGAGAAATCCTTCAAACGCTTGAAGCCGACTATTGCCCATTTGGCGTCTGCTTTTGGCTGTCCGGCGGCCATCGAAGGCTGCAGCAAAGCGGTGGGACGCAGCGCCCCTACCGCAGTGGGTAGCAAAACATTTCGGCTAGCATCGCCGATTAGCAAATCTGGGCCGAGCAGCTTTGCCAAATACTCGACCCCGGCTTGCACCAAGCCAGCGCCGATGACCGCGTATGGATGTGCT